>NZ_JBLUOI010000012.1:0-110228 GCF_048059995.1 Metabacillus sp. YM-086
GCATCAATAGAACAGCTTGAGCAGTTTAAGAAAGAATTAGATTATGCCATACAAAGAAGAACAATAGTAATAAAGAAATCATCACAAAATTAAATAGAAAGGAGTGAGAGACAATGACTTATCATAGCCGAATTTGGTTGCTTATTATATTAGACTCTATCATTGTTCTATCTACAATTTATTTTAGCAAAGCTTTGATAAATCCAAGTATGGAAATAGTATCATTTCAAGTTTTTATCAGTTCTATTTCTTTATTATTTTGTCACCACTTATTTTCATTTATTTATAAGCTTTATAAAAAAGCTTGGGAATATGCAAGTATAGGAGAACTTATAAGTATTTTTAAGGTAATTAGTTTTACGATAATCGTAACAGCTATTGTACAACAAATGGTACAAAATGATATCTATTTTAGAATTCTAGCGATTACTTGGATGATTCACTTATTGCTTATCGGAGGATCTAGGTTTGTTTGGAGAGTTTATCGAGATACATACTTACGACATTCTTTCAATAAGAAAAGAACATTAATAATAGGAGCAGGAGCAGCTGGAACGATGGTTGCTAGACAATTGCTTCATAATCACGATGGTGAGCTTCAGCCGATTGCATTTATTGATGATAATGTAAAAAAACAGAAATTAGATATATTAGGGATTCCAGTTGTTGGTGGTGTGAAAGAAATTGAACGCATTACCAAAGAACTAAATATATCAAACATAGTCATTGCCATTCCTTCTCTTAATAAAAAACAGCTTAACCATATCTTTAAAGAGTGTGCAAAAACCACTGCTAAGACTCAGATGATTCCAATGCTTGAAGATTTGTTAACTGGAAAAGTTTCTGTTAATCAATTTAGAGATGTACAAGTTGAAGATCTGCTAGGTCGTGAGGCGATTGAGTTAGACATAACTAGTATTAGTGATTCTGTCACTAATAAGGTAGTTCTTGTTACAGGAGCAGGAGGATCAATTGGCTCTGAAATTTGCCGACAAATTTCTTCTTTTAATCCTAAAACAATCATTTTATTAGGACATGGAGAGAACAGTATTTACACGATTGAATTGGAATTAAAAGAGCGATGTAAAGATACTGAGATCAATATCATTACTGAAATTGCAGATCTACAAGATAATGACAAATTAATGAGAGTTATGAAACAGTATCAGCCTAACGTTGTTTATCATGCGGCTGCTCATAAGCATGTTCCTTTAATGGAAAGAAGCCCAGAGGAAGCTGTAAAAAACAATATAATAGGAACCAAGAACATTGCAGAAGCATCTAGTCTTCATGGTGTGGACACCTTTGTAATGATTTCAACTGATAAAGCTGTAAATCCTACGAGTGTTATGGGGTCTACAAAACGACTTGCAGAAATGATTATTCAACATTTTGATCAAATAAGCAAAACTAGATTTGTTGCTGTACGTTTTGGAAATGTTTTAGGAAGTAGAGGAAGTGTTATTCCGTTATTTAAAAAACAAATTCAAAAGGGTGGACCAGTAACCGTGACTCATCCGGAAATGGTTCGTTATTTTATGACTATACCTGAAGCTTCTAGGCTAGTCATTCAAGCTGGAGCTTTAGCAAAGGGTGGAGAAATCTTTGTTTTAGATATGGGGGAACCAGTGAAAATTGTTGATCTTGCCAAAAATTTGATTAAACTGTCAGGAAATAATCTTGACGAGATTGGCATTGAATTTACTGGAATGAGACCTGGTGAGAAATTATTTGAAGAACTATTAAGTAGTGATGAGGTTCATGAAGAACAAATTTACCCCAAAATTTACATTGGGAAAACATCGGAATTATATATAGAAGAAATAGAATATATGATAAAGAATTTTAGATCATTAGACCGTGAGCACCTGAGAGATTCTCTTCTGGAATTGGCAAATGCTCGAACACGGATTGCTTATAAAAAGAAACTAATCTCAGTTTAATAGGAGTGTGTCCATTGAAAGTAAGAAAAGCTATCATACCAGCAGCAGGATTAGGAACGAGATTTTTACCAGCAACAAAAGCAATGCCGAAGGAAATGTTACCAATTGTAGATAAGCCAACAATTCAATATATTATTGAGGAAGCTGTAGAGTCAGGGATTGAAGATATTATTATTGTTACAGGAAAAGGCAAGCGAGCAATAGAGGATCATTTTGATCATTCCTTCGAACTTGAACAAAACCTAATTGATAAAGGAAAGTTTGATTTGTTAGATGAAGTACAAAAGGCATCAAAGCTTGTTGATATCCACTATATCCGTCAAAAAGAACCAAGAGGATTAGGCCACGCAATATGGTGTGCGCGTAAATTTATTGGTAACGAGCCATTTGCTGTATTATTAGGTGACGATATTGTTTCAGCTGAGAAGCCATGCTTAAAGCAAATGATAGATCAATACGAACGATACAACGCTTCAATATTAGGTGTTCAAACTGTAGCTAATAGCGAAGTATCTCGTTATGGGATTGTTGATGCTAATCCAATTGGGGAGCGATTCTTTAGTGTTAATAACCTTGTTGAGAAGCCAAAACAAGAGGAAGCACCTTCTAATCTAGCAATAATGGGGCGGTATATATTAAATCCGAGGATTTTTGAAATCTTAGAAAAACAACAGCCAGGTGCTGGTGGGGAAATACAATTAACGGACGCAATTGCTAGGCTAAATCAGCATGAAGCAGTATATGCCTATGATTTTGAAGGAACTCGATATGATGTTGGAGAAAAAATGGGGTTTATTACAACGACAATAGAATTTGCTCTTAATAGGAAAGACTTAAGAGAAGAATTATTGCACTATCTTTCCTCAAGGATAGAAAAAGAACTAGTTTAATAGCTAGAAATTCTAAACTTTGAAAGGATTTATTGTATGACAGTTTTATGGGTTAACCTTGTTCTTGTGTTTCTATTAGCATTTCTTTCCCGGTTTTTTTCAACTAATGTCGTGTTAAATGGCTCAGGTTCATTGGTTAAAATGCAACCGAATAAATTGATGGCCCTACTTTCTATAATACCTTTTATCTTAGTTTCTGGACTGCGTAATAATATAGGGGATACCCCTTTATATATGCGCACTTATATTCTCAATGATTTTTCATGGGAATATGTTAAAACACAAGATGATATAGGATTTGCTATCCTACAAATGATTTTAAAAAGCTATACAAATGATCCACAGTTATTAATCTTCATCACAGCTTTTGTAACAAATCTACTGATCATTCTTGTTTTTTACAAATACTCAAGGGTAGTTGAATTGAGTATCTTTGTTTATATTACTGGTGGCTTGTTCTTAGTCACTATGAATGGAATTAGACAATGTCTAGCGGCTGCAATTATCTTCTCAGCAACAAAATTCTTAATCGAAGGTAATAAAGTTAAATATTTTTTAGTGGTAATATTTGCTTCTTTCTTTCATCAAAGTGCCCTCATATTGATTCCAGTTTATTTCTTAGTTAGGTTTAAACCATGGATAAAAGCAACTTTAGTTCTCTTATTTTTCTCAATCCTAATCGTTTTAGGTTTTAACCAGTTTTCAACGGTATTATTTTCTGCAATAGAAGATAGTCAGTATGGTGGGTATAGTAATTTCGATGAAGGTGGAGCAAACATTATTAGAGTTTTCGTATCTGCCGCACCTTTAGCTATTGCTTTTTTTGGAAGAGAAAAGTTAAGAGAAATATTTCCTCAAAGTGATGTTTTTGTAAATATGGCTCTAATTGGTCTATGCTTTATGATTATTTCAACAGCAAATTGGATTTTTGCCAGGTTTAATATTTATTTTGAACTTTACCAATTAGTTTTAGTGTCTTGGATCTTACATGTATTTAAAGAAAGAGACAGGAAACTTGTTTACTATTCATTACTAATTTGTTACTTGCTCTATTATTTTTATGAGACTGTTATTAATCTTAATCTTAAATACTCAAGTCAATATTTTGGCTAAAGATATCTCAAGCGTAATGAATAAAATTAATTAAATAAAGTATAGCCAAGATGTGAGTCCTTGCTTTGTAGTAAGGACTTTTTGTTAAAAACAAATAATTATTAGTATGAAAGGAAAGGATAATGGTTATTTCAGAACGATTGAACGAGCATAGATTGAAAGAAATATTAATGAAAATCTATGTTAAAGGTGTGGAAACTGAAAATATGCACGTGAATGAGCTTATTGAAGAAATAATTGAGCAAATTTTAGATGATTCCAGTAGTTTGAGGAGTGAAGAATGAAGCGAATATTTGATTTTACGATTTCATTCATTATATTTGTATGTTTATCTCCTGTTTTCTTTATAATAGCTTTGTTAATCAAAGTGAGACTTGGCTCACCTATAATTTTTAAACAGAAAAGACCAGGTCTAAATGGTAACGTCTTTTGGCTTTATAAATTTAGAACAATGACAGACGAACGAGATAAGGATGGTGAAATTCTTCCGGATGTTATGAGACTTACACGATTTGGTAAATTTTTACGCAAATATAGTTTAGATGAATATCCTCAATTATGGAATGTCATAAAAGGAGATTTAAGTTTGGTTGGTCCGAGGCCTTTACTTGTTGAATATTTGCCCCTTTATACAAAGGAACAAGCATTAAGACATAAGGTTAGACCAGGAATTACGGGCTGGGCACAAGTGAATGGGAGAAATAATCTATCCTGGGAGGAAAAATTCAAGCTAGATGTTTGGTACGTTAGAAATCAATCATTCTTATTAGATATAAAAATCCTATTTTTAACGGTGTATAAAGTAATCATTTCAGACGGAATTAATCAACCAGGGAATGCAACAGTAGAAAACTTTAAGGGATCAAAGTCAGTTGGAGGAGGTCATTAATGAAAATAATTATTATTGGTCATGGCGGACATAGTAAAGTGGTTACTGATATCGTCCATGCTACAAAGGGACTTCATATGATTGGTTACCTTGATAACAAATATGAAAAAGTTCAAGTCATGAATCATGTCATTTATGCTCCTTTACATGCTGTTCATGATCTGAAGAAGAAAATCGGAGAAATCAAGTTTGTTATAGCTATTGGAGATAACAAAATTAGAAAAATGATAGTAGAAAAGCTGAAGATAACTGAAAAAGAGTTTATTACAGTCATACATCCAACTTCAGTTGTAAGTCCAAGTGCAAAGGTCGGCAGCGGTACAGTTGTAATGCCTAATACAATTATCAATGCAGATACAATTATAGGAAATCATTGTATCTTAAATTCAGGATCAATTGTGGAACATGATGGCACTATAGAAGATTTTGTTCACATATGTCCTAACAGTACAATTGCTGGAACGGTTACGATTGGTGAAGGGTGTATGGTAGGAAGTGGAGCAACCATTATTCCAAATAAGAAGATTGGTGAATGGACAACGATTGGTGCAGGAGCTACTGTTACGAAAGATCTCCCTTCCAACTGTCTAGCAGTTGGAACTCCTGCCAAAGCAAAAATGAAAGATAAAATAATTGTGGGGTGAATTTTTTGAATGGCGAAACCTATAAAAAAAGGATTTATTTATCTTCCCCACATATGAGTGGGCAAGAACTAAAATACATTGAGGAAGCATTTAAAACCAATTGGATTGCTCCAATCGGGCCAAATGTAGATGCATTTGAAAAGGAAATAGCTCAGTATGTAGAAGCCAATGAAGCATTAGCCGTAAGTTCGGGAACGGCAGCTATTCATTTGGCTCTTTCTTTATTAGGAGTAACACGAGACGACAAAGTATTTTGCTCTAGTCTTACTTTTATAGCAAGTGCAAATCCAATAATTTATCAAGGTGCTGAACCTATATTTATTGATTCTGAACCTGAAACTTGGAATATGTCTCCCAATGCTTTACAAAGAGCTTTTCAAGATGCGGTTAAAGAGGGGATTCTTCCAAAAGCTGTTATTGTGGTAAATCTTTATGGACAGAGTGCTAAAATGGATGAAATTATAGGGATCTGTAATCAATACGATGTTCCAATAATAGAAGACGCGGCAGAGTCATTAGGAGCTTCGTATAAGGGGAGAGCGAGTGGAACTTTCGGAAAGTTTGGCATCTACTCCTTTAATGGAAATAAGATTATAACAACATCTAGTGGAGGCATGTTGATATCCGACGACTGTGATGCAATAAAGAAAGCAAGATTTCTTGCAACACAGGCAAGAGATGATGCCCCTCATTATCAGCATAGTCAAATCGGATTCAATTATCGTTTAAGTAATATTTTAGCTGGTGTAGGAAGAGCCCAACTTGAGGTATTAGAGGATCGAATCGAATCTAGAAGGGCCATTTTTGAACGTTATTTAGAGGAGCTTTCAACTCTTCCCGGTTTTTCATTTATGCCTGAACTAGAGGATACTTTTTCTAATCGTTGGCTAACTGCATTAACAATTAATGAGGAGGAAGCTGGAGTATCTGTATTAGATATTTTAACAGCTTTAGGTGAGGAGCAGATTGAAGCAAGGCCTGTTTGGAAGCCGCTTCACCTTCAGCCTGTTTTTAATGGAAAGAAATATTATCCTCATAGTGAACAAGAAAGTATATCAGACAAACTTTTTCAAACCGGGTTATGCTTGCCCTCAGGGTCAAATATGACTGATGAAGATTTCGAGAGAATTATTAATTGTATAAAACAAACAGTTATTAAAAGTAAACAAAAAGTAGAGATAAATAGTATTTAGTTTCTATTTGAAAATGAACGGAGAATGAAACTTGTTAGGAGATTTGATCTGTAATAGACGTAAACAGAAGGGGTTAACGTTATCAGAAGTGGCTAAACGGGCAAAAGTGTCTAAATCATACTTAAGTAATATTGAACGGAATTTAAATCTCAATCCTTCCTTACAAGTTGTGGGAAGAATAGCGACAGTTTTGGATGTAGATATAAACGTGCTCTTAAACCCAGGGAAAAAGATAAGACTACAACAACAAGATATAGATCCTGTTTTGATTGAATTAGCTACAACGCTCAAAGAATCAGGAATAGATAAGGAAGAAATCAAAGAATATAAAACACTTATAGAATTTATTCAATGGAGGAAACAAAAAAAGTAGAAAGGTCAGAGGGAGACAAATGAACTCTACAAAGGATATTCCCAAAACTATTCATTACTGTTGGTTTGGTGGGAAAGAAAAGCCTGAAATTGTTAAAAGATGTATTGCGAGCTGGCAGAAGCATTTATCAGATTATGAGATTGTGGAATGGAACGAAACGAATTTTGATATAAGCATAAATTCATATGTAAAAGAAGCATACGCTTCAGGAAAATTCGCATTTGTCAGCGATTATGTAAGAGTGCATGCATTATATCACTACGGAGGTATATATTTAGATACAGATGTAGAAGTGTATAAGTCATTTAATGATTTATTACACCATCCTTCCTTCTGGGGGTTTGAGCAAGAAAACTATGTTGCAACAAGTACAATTGGAGCACAAAAAGGAAATATATTAATTGAGCAATTTCTTGATTCGTATAAGGATAAGAAGTTTCTTAATGAAGACGGTACAGTAAACAGTTTAACAAATGTAGCCTTTATTACGAGGTTGCTTGAGAGCTTGGGACTTAAAACTAATGGTAAGCATCAGGAGATTGAAGGGATGGGTGTTTTTTACCCTCAAACCTATTTTTCTCCGTATGATTATATTAATTGTCAAAGCTTTTTAACAGAACATACATATGCCATGCATCATTTTTATAAGAGTTGGTTGCCGCTCAGGGTGAGAATAAAGGGGAAAATAAAAACATACCTTTCAAGATTAATAGGCGGTCACAATATTGCAAAATTACGAAAAATTGTGAGTGAAAAGTAATAAGGAGCATGGTGAATGTGATAATAAAGATAGTTAAGACTCTAGTTGCTGAGAGTAAAAAACGTGGTATTATAATTACATTTTTTATGAATATCTCCCATTTGTTTGGAATTTTTAGAGGAATGCTATTCAAGCTCCTCTATTTTAAAAACATAAAATCAACTATATTTTCTTTACAGTCTAATAGTAAAATAGAAATTTTCAATAAAAATGCTAGAATTCAAATTGGCAAGTTTGTCTTCATCCGTAAAAACGCAAGCCTCAGAATAGATTATAATGGAGTAATTACGTTAGATAACAATGTTTTTATTAATGATAATTGCACGATTAATTGTGTTAATCGAATTTCAATAGGCAGGAATACAAAAATTGCTCCAAATGTTTGTATTAATGACCATGATCATAATTATAAAAAAAATACTTCTGACCATTTAATAAGAGGTGAAGTGACGATTGGTGAGAATGTTTGGATAGGTTCGAATGTAGTAATTTTAAGGGATACACATATTGGAGATAATGTAGTCATCGCAGCTGGTAGTGTGGTGAAAGGAAATGTTCCATCAAACACAATCTATTTGAATAAAAGAGAAATAGATACACGACCTATTCAGCATGATTATAATAGGCTAGTAAAAGTCCAAGGATAATACTTCAATTAGGTGAGGGAAAGAATGAAAAAAAATGTATTAATTGCCGTATATAATATGGAGATAGGTGGAATTGAAAGAAGCTTAATCAATATGTTAGATAGCTTTGACTACAATAACTATAATGTTGATCTTTTAATTTATCACCATGTTGGAGAGTTTATGTGCCTTATACCGAGTTCTGTAAATGTGTTGCCTGAAATAGGAAAATACAGTGTGTTTCGGAAACCTGTTGCTCTCTGTATTAAGGAAAAACAGTATTCATTAGCTTTTACTCGAGTGTTAGCAAAATATATGGCAGAGATTAAATCTAAGTCTAGGAATCTAGTGGAAGGATCAGGTTATATTCAAATGCAGCTAGCACAAAAATATTCCTCAATTCTTTTACCTAGGCTGGAAAAAAATTATGATGTAGCGATAAGCTATGCATGGCCACATGATATTGTCGCATATAAGGTGAGAGCTAAAAAGAAAATCGCATGGGTACATACAGACTATAGTAAGTTAGAAATTGATAATGAGTTAGATTTAAAGGTATGGAATCAATTTGATTATATTGCTTCAGTATCAGATGCATGCAAAGATTCCTTCCTAGAAACCTATCCAACTTTAAAAAAGAAGTTGATGGTTGTAGAAAATATAACTTCACCTAACTTCATTAAGAAAATGGCAGCGGAAACACCAAGGGTTATTGAAAATGAAGCAAATACCTTTAAAATCGTCTCTGTTGGTAGACTATCTTATGTTAAAGGATTTGATATGGCAATAGAAGCGCTTGGACGCTTACATGAAAAAGGACTCACGAATATAAAGTGGTACATTATTGGTTATGGCGGATATGAGAAAGAACTGAAAAATTTGATCATTAGACATAATTTAAAAGACAGTTTTATTCTATTAGGAAAAAAAACAAACCCTTATCCATATATAAAGGAATGTGACCTTTACGTACAACCATCCAGATATGAAGGAAAGGCTGTAACTGTTTCGGAGGC
Organism: Metabacillus sp. YM-086; assembly: GCF_048059995.1. Lineage (NCBI taxonomy): Bacteria > Bacillati > Bacillota > Bacilli > Caryophanales > Bacillaceae > Metabacillus > Metabacillus sp. YM-086. Next base: position 9,448 of record NZ_JBLUOI010000012.1, read on the forward strand.
TAAGATTTTAGGAAAACCAATACTAATTACAAATTATCCAACAGCTTCTAGCCAATTAGAGAATGGCATTGAAGGAGTTATTTGTGATCTTAGTGTTCAAGGTTTATCAAAAGGAATAGAGGATTTGTATCGAGATCATAATTTGAAAGAAATATTGGTAAACAATATTAAAAGGATAGATTATAGCAATAACTTTGAACTAGAAAAAATATATAAGATTATTAGTTAATGTGTTGAAAATGAAAAAATTGTCGAATATTTATTCTTTAATAAGAACTTATTTTGAGTTATTGTATTATATATAGAACAAATCTCTGCCAGGTATATTTTTTTTGAGTAGAAAGTTCTTTATAATGAACAATGATTGAAGTGTTTGCAAAAAAACTGTTGTTTTTACATTCGCACAATGTGAATAACAATATTAAGGTGTGACTAAAGTGAAAGATACATTACAAAAGCTAAGATTTCTTTTTAATAAGAAAGAAAAGAAAAAGTTTTTATTACTCTTTATGATGATGATCATCGCTGCAATATTTGAAACAGCAGGTATTGGACTAATCATACCTTTTGTTGGAATTGTGACAAATCCTAATTTGGTCCAGGAACAATTATTCTTATCTTCTACATATGATCTTCTACACTTTCAATCAATGAATGCATTTATTTTATTCGCTGTTGGTGTTTTATTATCATTCTATGTTTTGAAAAATGCTTATTTATTACTTTTTTACTATGTACAGTACAGAGTCATATTTAACCAAAGAGTAAAACTTTCTCGAACAATGTTTAAGGAGTATCTTACGAAACCATATACATTTCACTTGCAGAGAAACTCCGCGGAATTACTAAGGAATATAAATGGAGAAGTGTCCAAAGTTTTTGGTGGTATTGTATTAGCAGGTTTTCAATTATTGACTGAAACATTAGTTATTATATCGATCCTAATTTTACTAGTATATACAGCGCCTTTAGCAACCCTTATAGCTGGTTTATTGTTACTTGGAAGTGTCATTATATTTTTAAAAACCTTCCGTAAGAAAATTTCCTTTTTAGGAAAAGAAGAGCAAAGAGTAAATCGTGAGGTAATCAAATCTGTAAATCAAGGCTTAGGGGCAAGTAAAGAGGTAAAGGTATCAGGAAAGGAAAACTACTTTGTTCAAGCATATGATAAACATAGTCAAATTCTCGCCAGGAATAATATTTATAAAAATATTTTAGATCAGGTACCTAGGTTTTTTATCGAGACATTGTTAGTAGCAGTAGTCCTGATTACAATGGTTACACTTGTTTTCCAAGGGTCTGATACTAGTAAGTTAGTTTCAACCATGTCATTATTTGCAATGGCTGCTTTTAGACTGATGCCATCGATAAATCGAATTGTTTCTTTGCTAACATCTATTCGGTTTAATCAGTCGGCATTGTCAGTAGTTTATAATGATTTAGTTCAAGACCAAGGCTTCAGTGTTTCAACTTCCTTATACAAAGACTCGTCTGATAAAGAAAAACCAGTAAATAATAGTGAGAAAACATTTATGCAGTCGATTAATTTAGAAAACGTTTATTTTAGGTACCCAAATCAAAAAGAATATTCAATTAAAGATGTTTCTTTATCGGTTCCTATTGGAAGTTCAGTTGCTTTCGTTGGGTCTTCAGGAGCCGGGAAAACAACGATTGTCGATATTATCCTAGGCTTATTAGAGCCAGATAAGGGAAAAGTCTTTATAGACGGAAAAGATCTAAAAGATCTTTTGCCATTATGGAAAAATAAAATTGGCTATATTCCACAAACTATATATTTATCAGATGAAACAATCAGGAAAAACATTGCGTTTGGGATTGATGATAAAGATATTGATCATTTGGCGGTAGAAAGAGCAATAGAAGATGCTCAGTTAAAAGATTTTGTGGATTCTCTTCCTGGAGGTTTAGAAACAGTTGTTGGAGAAAGGGGAGTTAGGCTCTCTGGTGGTCAGCGACAGCGTATTGGTATAGCAAGAGCACTATACCATAATCCAGAAATAATTTTCTTGGATGAAGCAACCTCAGCGTTAGATAATGAAACTGAAAAAGAGATTATGAGAGGAATAGATGGCCTTAAAGGTGAAAAGACCTTAATCATAATTGCTCATAGATTAAGTACAATTGAAAATTGTGACATTGTGTATAGGGTTGATAAAGGTAAATTAGTTTCAGTACAGAATCAAATTATACAATCAATCTGAAAGGTGTGAAACTAAAAAATAAAATGGGGGACAGAAAAGGTGGGAAATCCTAAGATAACAGTTTTTACTCCAACTTACAATAGAGGTTATATCATTGAAGCTCTTTATCGTTCATTACAAAGACAAAGTATTTTTAACTTTGAATGGTTAGTAATAGATGATGGGAGTACAGATAATACGGAGGAATTATTCCAAAGTTGGTTGAAGGATAGAAATAAATTTAAAATAATTTATAAAAAAGTTCCAAACGGTGGATTAAATCGGGCTATTAATTTTGGCATTTCTTTAGCAAATGGTGAATATTTCTGCAAAGTAGATTCAGACGACTATCTAACTGATGATTGTTTTATAAAAGTAAATGAATGGATTAAAGGAATCGATCATGACGATATGATACTTGGTGTTGGTGGTTTACGAGGCACCTCAGATAATAAGCCTTTAAAAGGAAGTTATCCATATATAAATGACTCTATGGGTTTTATTGATGCTACAGATTTAGAAAGAGAGAGTTATAATTTAGATGCTGATATGTGTGAAGCTTACAAATTAAAAATTTTAAAGAAGTACCCATTTCATGTGTGGCCAAGTGAAAAATTTGCACCTGAGCAAATTACTTTGTTTGAAATGGCCCTTGACGGCTATAAAATTAGATGGCACAAAGACATTATTTGTATATGTGAATATCGAGAAGATGGTCTGACCAGAGGAAGTTGGAATTTAATAAGAAACAATCCAATGGGTTATGCAATGATGTATAACCATATGCTTAAATATGATAAGTCATTTCTTTATAAGTATAAAGCAGCAGTTCAGTTTATTGCGTTATCAATTGTAGGAAGGAACCCTATTTATATACTAAAAAGCAATAAATTAGCACCAACTCTTTTAGCATTTCCAGTTGGTTTAGTTGTCTCAATTAGAAGAAAACTTCAATTCACGAAAACTTAGCAACAAGATTTTTGAATTTCAGATTTAAATATATGAATTGATAAATGAAGTTTAAATAACTTTAAAAGCAATCTTATGGAGGATGTATGAGGCCAAAAATAAGTGTTGTTATTCCAGTTTATAATGTAGAAAAATATATCAATCGCTGTATTGATAGTATACTAAAACAGACATTTCAAGATTTTGAAATCCTGTTAATAAATGATGGTTCTATCGATAATTCGGGTCAAATTTGTGATGAATATGCAAAAATAGATAAAAGAATAAAAGTACTACATAAGAAGAATGCTAGAGTTTCAGCAGCTAGAAATGATGGAATAAAAATGGCCCAAGGAGAATTTGTCAGCTTTATTGACTCAGACGATTGGGTTGATCCAGGAATGTATAAGGGGATGATTGAGAAAGCGATTGAACATGATCTTGATGTTATTATGTGTGATTTCAAGAAAACATCAATTTATGATACGGAAAAGCGAACACACTCTATTCGTGGAGGATTTTACTCTAAAGAACATATCAAAAATGAATTGTATCATTGCTTGATTATGTTTGAGAATATAGAATTTCCACCTACCATTTCGAATTGTGTCCTTTTGTATAATCTTGAATTTCTTAAGAAGTACAATTTATATTATGATGAGAATATTCATTACTGTGAAGATTCAATATTTGGGTCAAAAGTAATGTATCATGCGAGAAATTTTTTCTATTTAAAAGGAAAACATTACTATAATTATTTTTACAATCCAGATTCTACAACGAACACATATACTGAAAAAAAGTGGCATTCATTCTTAAAAATAAATGACGAGTTAGAGAAATTTTTTATGAGAACTCAAGATTTTGATTTCTCAAGGCAAATAAAAATTAATATGTTGTATCTTACATTAAATGCTTTAGGGCAAATCAGGCATTTAGACAAAGGAAAAAATCAAAAGGAAAAATTAATTTGCGAAATCATAACTCATCCAAGAGTAGCTGGAATATTTGATGAATTCAATCTACCAAAAGTTCCTTGGAAACAAAAAATGGCAATTCTGTTTATAAAGTACAAAATGGTTAGACTATATAGTTTATTAATTCTAAATAATGCAAGGTAAATAATGATAAAGATATAAGAAATCAATTACAAAAAATACTTCTATTCATAAGGGAAGTGAAATAATGAAAAAGAAAGTATTATTTGTCAATGGTCATTTAAATATTGGTGGAGCAGAAAAGTCACTTATTGATATCCTGAAACATATTGATTACAACCTTTATGAAGTTGATGTGTTTTTAATAGAAGGATTAGGAGATTATTGGAGTGAGGTTCCTAAAGAGGTTAATCTAAAATATTATGATTTAACAAAATCATATGGATCGTTTGTACGGATAATGGTTAAAAGTATAAAAACAAAAGATTGGTTTACACTATTCTTTAGGATAATTCTATTGCTTAAGTATATCTTTGGAGATCAAGCAATTTCGTTAGCAAAACCATTATTTAAATTATATACACGATATGATTGTGCAATTGCTTATCGACCAGGAATTTGTACAGAAATTGTAGGATATTTAGTTAAAAGTAATAAAAAGGTCACTTGGTGGCATCACGGTTCTTATGACTATTCAAATAAACTTACAAAAAGTTGGAGTAAAGTGTATAAACGGTTTGATAAAATCGTTGCTGTATCTGATAGCAGTAGAAAACTTTTGATTAATAATATCATAGGGATAGATCATAAGGTTATTACTATACCAAACATTATTAATGTTGAAGACATTCTATATAAAGCCAAAAATGGTACTCCATATATCCACAGAGAAAATTTTATTACTCTAGCTAGTGTTGGAAGACTAACACATGAAAAAGGCATGGTAAATTGTGTCCATGCTTGTAAAAAGTTAGTTGAAAAGGGTTATAACGTAAAGTGGTATATCATAGGAGAAGGTGACCAACGGGCAAAGATAAAAAGGTATATAAATGAATATAAATTGGCAGAAAATATTGAAATATTAGGTGCTCTCCCGAATCCTTATCCATATATGAAAAACGTTGATATTTTTGTTCATCCCTCCCTTGTTGAGTCATTGTCAATTACAGTATTAGAAGCATTAGCATTAAATACACCTGTTACCGTTGTCAAGTCCTTGGGACCTATGGAGTTTATACGTCACGAAGAAAATGGAATACTCGTTGACCCTACCCCAGATGGATTATATGAAGGTATAGTTTCTTTGTTAAAGGATGATACATTATATAAACGATTAAAGAAAGATAAGACTGAGGTCTTAATAAATTATAGTCCAGAAGTAGTTATGGATAAAATTTATAATTTAATTGAGGTTTGTTGATAAATGGGGAAAATAAAGTTGTTGTATAATTTTGTCTACAAAACCAATAAGTATATTAAAGAATTAGTTTTTCCGTTTTCAAAAAGAGGAAGACAGATAAAAAAATATAAAGATATTCATTTGAACAAAAGGTGTTTCATAATTGGTAATGGTCCTAGTTTAACATCAGGCGATCTTGATAAGCTGTCTAATGAGATTACTTTTGCATTTAATAGAGTTTATTATATTTTTAATAGAACAACTTGGCGACCAACCTATTATTGTTCAGAAGACAATAAAACAATTTTTAGGAGTAAAGAAGAGATTAATAGTATAAAAGTAGAACACAAGTTTTTCCCTGTGAACTTTCCGTGGGACTATAAGATCCATTTCACTAATGCTAATTATTATTTATTTAAATTTGGTAATAAAAACATAGAACCTCAGTTTTCAAGAGACATTGTTAAAGGAATATATTGGGGAAATACAGTGGCTTATACAGCAATCCAGATAGCTGTATATATGGGGGTCAAAGAGATTTACTTATTAGGTGTTGACCATAATTTTAGCAAGATGCTAAATGATAAAGGTGAAATTATTATTGATAAAACAGCAAAGGATTATTTTACAGAAGAATACAATACCGACAAAGATGATTTATACATCCCTAATGTTGAAGTTTCTACAAGGGCATTCAAGGTTGCAAAAAAATATGCAGACAAAAACAATATTAAAATTTACAACGCAACACGCGGTGGAAAATTAGAAGTTTTTGAAAGAGTAGATTTTGATAAACTATTTTTAGAGAATGAGAGGGTAACAATATGAGAATAGTTGGAGTAATACCGGCAAGAGGTGGTTCTGCTAGATTTCATAACAAACCATTAGCAAATATACTTGGAAAACCAATGGTATGGTGGGTTTACACGCATTCAAAGGAAGTAGATTGCTTTGATGAGGTCTATATTTCAACGGATAGTGAAGAAATTAAAACAGTATGTGAAAGCTTTGGGGCAAAAGTCATCATGACATCTAGTGAGCATGATACTGCTACAGAAAGGCTTTATGAAGTATCACAATATATAGATGCTGACCTCTATGTAATGGTAAATGGTGATGAGCCAGTCATAGAAGCAAAAGATATCGTAAAATGCATTCCTGCTAATTTAAACAAGGAAGCCTTTTATGTATCTAACCTTATGACAAATTTTTCTGATCCTGTTGAAGTAGTTGATACCACTAACTTAAAAATAGTTACAAACAAAGATGGAATTTGTTTGTTCATTTCACGAAGTCCAATACCATTTCCTAAAGGTGGAATGAACTATACCTACCAGAAATTTGTCGGTGTAGGAGCTTTTACAAAAAAAGCTCTACAATACTACCATGAAACACCCAGGGGACCTATTGAGAAAATTGAAGAAAACGATTCTTTTAGATTTATTGAAAACAGAAAGGACATCTATTACATAAATGCTCTTTGCGAAACGATATCTGTTGATACGCCTAAAGATATTGAAAAGGTTGAAGAATATATGATTAAAAGTGGAAAAATACCAGTTATTCAATAAAGGGTGAAAATTCTTGTTTTTTGAAAGGGAGAATGAATAATGAAGGCTATTAATGTTGGGAATATAAAAGTAGACCATAATATATTAACTCTGATCGCAGGACCATGTGTAATTGAGTCAGAAGAACAAGTAATGAATGTGGCTAAAAGAATGAAAGACTTTACAGGGAAGCTAGGGATTCCTTTTATTTTTAAATCTTCGTTCGATAAAGCGAACAGAACATCTGTAAATTCGTTCAGAGGACCTGGATTACAGGAAGGATTACGTATTTTGAAAAAAGTTAAGGATGAGTTAGATGTACCAGTAGTAACAGATATTCACGAACCCTATCAAGCAGAAGTCGCTGCAGGGGTTGTGGATATGCTTCAAATCCCTGCATTTTTATGTAGACAAACAGATCTATTAATCGCAGCTGCGCAAACTGGATTACCAGTTAACATAAAGAAAGCTCAGTTTTTATCTGCAAAGGATATGAAAAATGTTGTCACAAAGGTTTTGGAATCAGGCAATGACAATATTCTATTAACCGAAAGAGGTAACACATTCGGTTACAACAATTTAGTTGTTGATATGACAAATCTTATAGAAATGAAAAAGTACGGGTATCCAGTAGTTTTTGATGCGACTCACAGTGTTCAAAAACCAGGAGGGAATCTTACGTCTACTGGCGGTAACAGAGAATACGTAGAACCGTTAGCTAAAGCAGCTTTAGCTGTAGGAGCTGATGTCCTATTTATGGAAGTACACGAAGATCCAGACAATGCAATGTCTGATGGGCCTAATATGGTAAAACTTGAAGAAGTTGAGGTAATACTACAAAAATTAATAAAAGTATATAAGGCGGTGCGCGATGTTGAACAACATAGCTACTCTATCTGAAGTGAAGGTTATTAAAGATATAGATATTCTTTCAGAAGCGAGATATGTTTTTGACACTGAGGTAAATGCAATAATTTCAGTAAAAGATGCATTGGATGATAGATTTATAAAAATAGTAGACCTAATTACTAAATGTGATGGGAAAGTTATTGTAACTGGAATGGGGAAACCTGGTCATGTATCTAGAAAAATTGCTGCAACCATGGCAAGTTTAGGTACATCTGCATTTTTTATTCATCCCGCAGAAGCTCAACATGGAGACCTAGGAATGATTTCTCCAAAAGATATCGTTATTGCCATTAGTTTTAGTGGAGAAAGTGATGAAATAACTCGAATTCTTCCAAATATAAAAGTTATTGGCGCAACTCTTATTGGTATTTCGGGTAATCAACATTCAACTCTAGTCAGATACAGTGATTACTCATTCGTATTCCCTAAATTCATAGAAGCTTGTTCTATGAACCTAGCTCCAACATCAAGCACCACAGTCGAAATGGTGTTAGGAGATGCTTTAGCTGTTTGTTTATCAAAAATCAATGGGTTTCATGAAAGTAATTATGCATTATTTCACCCTGCAGGCTCACTAGGAAAAAAGTTGTTAATTAAGGTTGAAGATCTTATGCATACAGGACAAAAAAATGCAGTTGTAATAGTAGGTAATAAGCTCAAAGATGCAATTATTGAGATGAGCACAAAAGCAATTGGAATAATTAATATAGTTAACGAAAATCATGAACTGATTGGTGTCTTCACAGATGGAGATTTAAGAAGAACGTTTACAAGAGAAGTAAATGTCTATGATCTATCAGTAGATGAAGTAATGAATATGACACCAGTGTTTATAGAATCTAAAATGCTTGCAGTCGATGCATTAAAGATAATGAAGGAAAAAAATATATCGGCTTTACCAATTATCGAAGACGGAAAATTAGTTGGAACGATAAGAGTAAACGATATTCTTGGAGTGGGGATAATCGTATGATTAATGACAAGGATTTAAACAAAATTAAGATGCTTGTAATGGACGTAGATGGAACTTTAACAGATGGAAAGATATACGTTGGGGAAAATGGGGAAGTCTTTAAGGCATTCAATGTGAAGGATGGTTATCGGTTAGTAAACCTGGTTAATGATGGTATTATACCGGTAATTATTACAGGGAAAACATCACACATTTTATTGAGGCGAGCTGCTGAATTAAATATTACTGAAGTTTTTCAAGGAATTGATAATAAGCTATCAATCTTGAATGAAGTTATAGAAAAGTACCAGTTATCATATGAAAACGTTGCTTATATAGGAGACGATGTGAATGATCTTGAATGTATGAATTCCTGTTATGTAAAAGCTTGTCCAGCAGATGCTATTGGAGAAGTTTTGGATGTGGTCGATTATACATGCAAGATGAATGGAGGAAATGGAGCTGTTAGAGAATTCATTGATTTAATAGTAAAAACACAAAGTAATACAGTTCCTTTTGTGGAAGTAAATACGTATAGGTAGTGGGGTGTTTAAAATTAAAAAGTACTTACTTCGAATATATAACTGTCTTTATTCATTTGTATTTTTTCTAGTTAATATTTTTTCAAAGTTAAATATTCCTCTAACTAAAAATAACCACAAAATATTAAAATTAAAAAACAGGTATAAGGGTGAACGATGCTTTATTATTGGGAACGGACCAAGTTTAACTTCAGAAGATTTAGATAGATTAAAAGACGAATATACATTTGCTTCTAATAAAATCTATAAAATCTTCAACAATACCGATTGGAGACCTACATTCTATATGGTGGTAGATCCAACAGTACTTGAGGAAAACATTAAAGATATAAATTTAGTTGATGCAAAGACAAAGTTTACTTTAAAAGCTTATAATCATTTATTTAAAGCTGATATTTATTTTAACAATAACCTTATAAAAAAGAAACATGGTAGTTTTTCCGAAAATATTATGGAATCATTATACTCTTCAGGAACAGTCTCTTATCATCTTTTACAAATAGCACATTATATGGGTTTTTCAGAAGTTTATTTACTAGGACATGATTATAATTACAAAGGAGCTATTTCCACTACAAAAGATTTGTCTTTTCTAAATAGTGAGGATAATTCAAAGCATTATTTTAGTTCAGATTATATTAGAGAAAATGAAAAAAAACCTGGTCAAGCTCCGGTTGAAATTTACTCTGGAATGGAAAAAGCGAATCTTGTTTATGAACAATCTGGAAAAAAAATATATAACGTAACAAGGGTCACTTATTTAGATACCTTTGAAGTAATGAGTTTTGATGAATTGTTTGTTAAATACAAAAAGAAGGGTGGGGTAGTTAGTGGTTAATTTTATAAAGAAAATAATAAATAATGTTCTTTCTTTTATAATTTGGCAATGGAAGAACCATTTTAGAGTACCTTTCATTAATAATAAATTGAAAAAACTTCAGGGAAGACTTGCAATTTATAAAGATAGGCACTTGGGGGAAAGTTGCTTCATTATAGGAAATGGACCCAGTTTAAATCCAAAAGACTTAAACATGCTAAATAACATCCCTTCATTTTCTTCAAATAGAATAAATCTAATTTTAGATAAGACAATCTGGAAACCCTATTATTACTCAATATCTGATTCATCTATGGCCAATAATTTTATTGATGAAATAAACTCAATGGAAAAGCGGAGGATGTTTGCAGTAGTAACAAACTATGGATATGACACACTTAAGAGGTATTTTAATACAGACTCTTTATTTTTAAAGAGTACTAGAAAGAAAGATGATAACGGATTGCCTGCATATAGTAATGATCCATCAAAAAAGATATTTACACATGCTACAGTTACTTATGTAAATATACAGTTAGCTACCTATATGGGCTTTAAAAAAATTTACTTAATTGGTGTTGACCATAATTATGCTATCAACAGAAATGAAGACGGTACATATAAGATAAATAAAGAACTACTAGGTAAAGATCACTTTGATAGAAATTACTATAATTCATGGTTTAATGATGAGAAGAAACCCTCAACTAATACTGAATTAATGAATAAGTCGTATATAGCAGCAAAAAATTACTGTGACAAAAATGGGATAGAAATATATAACGCAACAAGAGGTGGAAAATTAGAGGTGTTTCCACGTGTTAACTTTGATGAATTATTTGATGAGAGTGGGAGATTCATTGAAGAAGTAAATGTATTACAAAGGAAGGTTTTAGGTTGAGTTGATTTATTTCTTTAGATCTCACGGTGAACATGAAAAAACAGGGGTATCTATATTTATATGTATGAAACAATCATACCAATCTGCAAATCATTATTGTGAAAAGAATTAGTACTAGAAATGGAAGACTAAAGGTCTTTCAAGGGTTTAACCTCTAAGAATTAGAAAACAGAAAAATTTATAAGATTATGTTCTTTATTGAGAATGCACGGTGTGAAATAAATAAAGGAGGATTTTATTATGAGTAAAATAATGGTGTTAGACTGCACCCTTCGAGATGGAGGATATTATAACTCGTGGGACTTTGATGACTTGCTAATTCAGGATTATTTGAAAGCTATGAAGGAAGTAGAAGTTGATTATGTTGAATTAGGATTAAGAAGTTTTGCTAGAGATGGCTTTAGAGGAGCATGCGCATATACAACTGATAGCTTTATAAGAAGTTTAGCTATACCTGCGGGGGTGAAAATAGGTGTAATGGTTAATGCAAGTGAGCTTGTTAATTATTCCAATGGAATTGAAAGTGCATTATCCAAACTATTTGTCTCATCATCTGAATCACCTGTAACCTTAGTTCGTATTGCATGCCACGTACATGAATTTATGAAGGTGTTACCTGCAGCAAATTGGCTGAAGGACCATGGGTACATTGTTGGTTTTAATCTTATGCAAGTTGCTGATCGAAGTGAAGAAGAGATAAAAAATCTAGCATATGAGGCAACTAACTATCCAATAGACGTTCTTTATTTCGCTGATAGTTTAGGAAGCTTAGATCCTGATAGAACAGCTCAAATCATTAATATAATCCGTGAAGAATGGGATGGGCCACTTGGGATCCACACTCATGATAACATGGGGTATGCATTAGCAAACTCCATTCGTGCTATAGAAGAAGGAGTAACATGGATAGATGGAACTGTTACCGGAATGGGAAGAGGGCCGGGTAATGCTAAAACAGAATATCTAGCAATTGAGCTTGAAGAAAAAAGAAATGTAAAGTTAAATATTACTCCGTTGATGAAGTTAATAGATTGGTATTTCAAGCCATTACAACATAAATGTGGCTGGGGAACCAATGCCTTTTACTACCTTGCCGGCAAATATGGCATCCACCCTACATATATACAAGAAATGATTAGTGACTCTCGGTACATTGAAGAAGATATATTCGCTGTAATCGACCATCTAAAATCAGAAGGTGGTAAGAAATATAGTATTAATACATTGGAAACTGCCCGTAATTTCTATGGAGGTAGCCCAGTTGGTACTTGGAAACCTTCAACTGAAATATTTGGTAAGGAAGTTTTAATAATTGGAGCGGGTCCAAATATTGTAAAACATAAACAAGCACTGGAAAACTATATTGCTACTAATCAACCTTTTGTTATTGCCTTAAATACTCAATCTTCTATCTCATCAGAATTAATAAATGTTAGAGCTGCTTGTCATCCGGTTCGGCTCCTTGCAGATAGCTCATTACATGATGATTTACCACAACCATTAGTGATTCCAGCTTCCATGTTGTCTAAAAATATTGTTAATGCTTTTAATGGAAAAGAACTATTAGACTTTGGCATTTCAATTCAAGAAAATACTTTCAGGTTTGAATCAAATTATTGTGTTCTGCCTAATTCATTAGTGTTTTCATATGCTTTAGCCATTGCAACGAGTGGAAAAGCTTCAAGAATTCTTCTAGCAGGTTTTGACGGTTATGGAGCTGACGATCCCAGAACAAATGAGGTGAATCAATTATTATTTACTTTCACAAAAACATCTAATACACCACCAATTATATCAATCACACCAACTCAATATGAAATAGAAACTAGTTCAGTATATGCATATTAGGAGGGGATCTTTATGAATTATTGTGTCATTATACCGGCTCGCTATCAATCTTCTAGACTGCCGGGGAAGCCACTCATTGAGTTATGTGGTGTTCCAATGGTTGTTAGAACTTATCAACAATGTCTAAAAGCATGCCCGGCTGAAAAAATATATGTTGCAACAGACGATGAACGCATAAAACAAACTTGTGAGGTACATGGAATACAAGTAATTATGACTTCTAGTAAATGTCTTACAGGAACGGATAGAATTGCGGAGTGTGCAAATTATATTGATGCAGATGTATTCATAAATGTTCAAGGAGATGAACCTATATTTAATCCCGATGATTTAATGCAATTGATTTCAAATGTAGAGAAGTTTCCGGGCGAAATATTGAATGGGTACTGTGAAATTAATGACGAAGATTTGTTTAGAAGCAGTTCTATACCTAAAGCAGTATTCAGACCTGATGGACGTTTGCTTTACATGTCTCGAGCACCAATCCCATCTAATAAAGAAAGAAAATTTGAGCAATCATGGCGACAAGTATGTGCTTATGCCTTTCCAAAAGAGGCGCTAGTTGATTTTGCGTCGGTATCTGAGAAGACAACACTAGAGAGCATTGAAGATATTGAAATTCTTCGATTATTAGAGCTAGGGTGGGAAGTGAGAATGATTGAACTATCTAGTGATTCTATTGCAGTTGATAATCCTGATGATGTTCAACGTGTTGAAGCAGTTATTCAGAAGAGAACTCAAATCCTAGGTATATGAAAAAAATTTCTAGGTAATTTATTTTATCCAGATCACTTTTTAGAAGGAGTAAAATAATGACTATTACAAAATTAGATGAATATGATATTATCATTTTCGATTGTGACGGTGTAATTATTGACATAAATTTATTAAAATGTGAAGCCTTCGGAAAGGCTGTTCAAGGGTATCCTGTAGAAATTATTAATGAATTTGTCCACTATTGTAAAAAGACTTTTGGTGTATCTAGGTATATAAAATTTAAAGAGTTTCTCAGTGACTTTGCAAGGGAGCCCTTCCAAGAAGAGAAGTATAGGGTTCTTTTGAAAAATTACTCAAATATTTGCAAGGAGATATATGATCATGCAGCAATAACACCAGATGCAAAGGAATTATTAGCAGAATTAAATAGAAAAAATAAAAAATTATATATAGCTTCTGGAAGTGACGAACAGGAACTTAATGAGGTTTTTGTAAAGAGGAAATTATCTATGTATTTTGATGGGATATATGGATCTCCTAAAACCAAACTTGAATGTTCAAAGGAAATACTGTTAAGTAATAGCGATCAAAAAGCTGTTTTTATCGGAGATGCTATTTCAGATATGAATACTGCTATGTCATTAAATATTGACTTTATTTATATGTCAGGATTTACAGTGCAAACAGAGGAACAAGATTTAAAATGTAGAGAAGGGGCTAAATTAGTTATTGATAATTTAGGGGATCTTTTCCAAAATTCAGTTCCATTTTCATAACTATTAAATAGTTATATTATTTAAACCATACTATTTTGGATAAAAATAATAACGGTATTTGGGTTTTTATTTCAAGAATATAAGGTTATCAGTATAACCAAATATTATATGACAACCCTCTTTTTAAGAAAGAAATTAAATTAACAATAATGGTAGAAATATATTATGTTATTTAACTAATAGACCAGGCTACAATTTTATTCAAATTATGTTCTTGCGCTTTCCCAAATCGATTTATGACAGTAGCTATTCCATGTAAAAGTCCCCAAAAAACAAAAGTATAACCAAACCTTAAAGAGTTTAAAACCCAGATAGAGGGTTACTCAGTTGCACATATAGACTAATTAAATAGTATAAATATATTCTTGACATACAGGTGTGCCCAATATATTATGTTCATTATAGAGAACATTAAGTTAAAATGTTTATTTTTTTATGCTTGATTGTTCTTATTAAAGAACCACCTAGACGAGTTTGAAGCCGTTATACATGTTTTGTATAGGGAGAGTTTAATAATGAAAATCCTAATATTAGCAAACTTCGGTATGGGACTATACAACTTTAGAAAAGAGTTATTAGCGGAGCTAATTAAACAAGGTAACGAAGTTTACATTTCCTTGCCTCATGATGAATATGTAATAAAACTTAAAAGTTTAGGCTGTCAATATTTAGAGACTGAACTCGAGAGGAGAGGAACTAATCCTCTTAAAGACACAAAGCTATTCCTTCATTATATTAAGCTTATTAAGGAAATAAAACCGAACCTTGTCCTAACCTATACGATTAAGCCAAATGTCTACGGTGGTCTTGCATGTAGAGTGACCAATACCCCGTATATTACCAATATAACAGGGTTAGGTACTGCACTTGAGAGTAAGAGTAAGATCCTAAAGTTTACGATGTCCCTCTATAAAATAGGTCTTAAAGATTCCTCTTGCTTATTTTTTCAAAATGATAACAATTTAAAGTTCTTTATAAAGAATAAGATCGTAAAAAACAAAACTAGGCTAGTTCCTGGTTCTGGTGTAAACATACACCTCCATTCACTTGAAAAATATCCTGAGGAAGATCACACCATTAGGTTCCTTTTTATCGGAAGGATGATGAAAGCAAAAGGCGTCGATGAACTCCTCCAAGCAGCTAGCATCATTAAAAGGAAATTTCCCAATACACAATTCGACTTAGTTGGTGGTTGTGAAGAAGATTACCAACACCAATTAAAAGATCTCCAAAGTTTGAATGTAATTACCTACCATGGCCAACAACAAGAAGTCCATTCTTTTATTAAGAAATCACATGCTACCATTCTACCTTCCTATCATGAAGGAACAGCGAATGTACTCCTTGAATCAGCATCAGCTGGTCGTCCCGTTCTCGCCACGAGAGTTCCGGGTTGTAAAGAAACCTTTGATGAGGAAATCACAGGTTTAGGGTTTGAAGTAAAAAATGTAGATAGCTTAGTTGATACCATCGAAAAGTTTATAAGCATGCCTTATGAACAAAAGCAAGCAATGGGAATTGCTGGGCGGACAAAAATGGAACGGGAATATGACCGAAGGATTGTGATAAATGCTTATTTAGATGAAATTAATGAGGTTGCAAGTAAAATTTGGAAAAAGAATACTACTGAATAGTAAAGTTACTTTTAAATACCATTGGAGGTTATAAGTATGGGATATCAAAATATTAGCTTTCCAGAGAAAACAAAGTTTTTAGTAACAGGGTCAGCTGGATTTATTGGGTCTAATTTAGTTGAAGCCATTATCAACTTAGGCTACCAAGTTAGAGGACTTGATAACCTCTCTACTGGTAAAAAAGAAAATGTAGATTTATTTCTTCATCATCCTAACTATGAATTTGTTGAAGGAGATATTCGTGACCTTGATACATGCATGAAGGCATGTGATGGTGTAGATTTTGTGCTTCATCAAGCTGCATGGGGAAGTGTTCCAAGAAGCATTGAATTACCACTATTATATGAAGAAATAAATCTAAAAGGTACTTTGAATATGCTGGAGGCGGCTAGACAAAATGGTGTGAAAAAGTTTGTCTATGCATCAAGTTCCTCTGTATACGGAGATGAACCCACATTGCCTAAACAGGAGGGAAGAGAGGGAAAAGTATTATCGCCCTATGCGCTTACTAAAAAATCAGATGAGGAATATGCCCGTCTGTACACTAGTCTTTATGACCTTGATACCTATGGCTTAAGATATTTTAATGTATTCGGAAAGAGACAAGATCCTGATGGAGCATATGCAGCGGTTATTCCAAAGTTTATTAAGCAGCTGCTGAATGATAAGCAACCAGTCATTAACGGAGATGGAAAACAAAGTAGGGATTTTACCTATATTGAAAATGTTATTGAAGCTAATTTAAAGGCTTGTAAGGCAAATAGTGAGGCAGCTGGAAAGGTTTTTAATATTGCTTATGGAGGTAGAGAGTTTTTAATTGATATCTACTACCATTTAACACAAGCATTAGGAAAAGATATACAACCTATATTTGGTCCCGAAAGAAGGGGAGATATTAAGCATAGTAATGCTGATATATCCAAAGCTAAAGAGCTGTTAGGCTATGATCCAGAATGGAGTTTTGAAAAAGGAATTGAAGCTGCGATAGATTGGTATAAAGCGGATTTAAAAGCTTTAAAAGTCGTTTAAGATTTTGATAGTTGACCGGGAGGATTGTAAATGACAAAACCTATTAGAATTCTACATGTAGTAGTCAATATGAACAGAGGTGGGGCAGAGACACTCATCATGAATTTATATAGAAATATCGACCGGTCAAAAGTGCAATTTGATTTTTTAACTTGTAAAGAAGGGGTTTTTGATTCAGAAATTAAACAACTCGGTGGAATTGTTCATAGAATCCCATATGTTAGTGAAGCAGGTCATTTTGGTTATATTAAGGCCTTGAACAATTTCTTCTCAAAATATAGTAATTATAAGATCGTACATACACATTTAAATAAAATGAGTGGATTAGTGGTACGGTCAGCCAAAAAATTTGGAGTGAAATACTGTATAACCCATAGTCATAACACAGGTGGAGAAGGAAGTTTTCTGGCTCAGTCGTATAAATGGTATTCCGGTTTATATATTCGGTCGAACTCAGACTTTAATTTTGCTTGTTCAGAAGCTGCTGCTAAATGGCTATTTAGAAGTAAATCAAATGATGTAAAGCTACTTAACAATGGAATAGAAGTGGAGACTTTTCATTATTCTCCAGATGTAAGAAAGATGAAAAGGAATGAGCTAGGAATTCATGATTCACAATTAGTCATTGGTCATATAGGACGATTTACGAAGCAGAAAAATCATCAGTTTTTAATTGAGGTTTTTGCTGATGTTTTAAAAAGAAGACCTAATGCTATCTTGTTGTTATGTGGTGACGGTTTCCTAAGAGATGAAATTGAAAATAAAGCAAAAATATTAAATATACATGAAAATATTAAATTTTTAGGTGTTAGAAGTGATATAAACCAATTACTTCAAGCATTTGATGTATTTTTATTTCCTTCTTTGCACGAAGGTTTACCTGTGACACTTATTGAGGCACAGGCAGCAGGTGTACCTTGTGTAATTTCAAATAAAATTACAGCTGAAGTGGACCTAGGATTAGGATTAATTAAATATTTAAACATTGAAAATATTGATTTGTGGGTCTCTGAGCTGAGGGATCTAAATCCTAAACAAAGAGAGCTAAATAAAATTAAAATAAACCAGATTAGAGAACGGGGCTATGATATTAAAAGCACAACAAGCTGGCTGCAAGACTTTTATCTGTCAAAAACGAGGTGATTTTCTTGCCAATTTTAACAGTTTTTACACCTACATTTAATCGTGGATATATTCTTCATCAGTGTTATGAAAGCCTTAAAAGGCAAACAAATAAGGAGTTTATATGGTTAATTATTGATGATGGATCGTCTGATAACACTGAAGAACTAGTTAACAGTTGGATCAAGGATAATGATATTTCAATCAGTTATTTTAAGCAGGAAAACCAAGGGATGCATGGTGCTCATAATACTGCGTATAGCTTAATAGATACAGAATTAAATGTTTGTATTGATAGCGATGATTATATGCCAGATGATGCTATTGAAAAGATTATCTCATTTTGGAGAAAACATGGTAGTAATGAAGTAGGAGGTATGATAGGGCTCGATTGCAAAAGTAATGGTGACATTATCGGGACAAAATTACCAGCAGAGCTGAAGAAATCAACCTTATTTAACCTATATCAAAAAAAAGGGGTTAAAGGTGATAAAAAGATTGTATATCGAACAGAGCTATCAAAGAAGTTTCCTTATCCAGTGTTTCCTAATGAAAAATTAGTCCCCTTGTCATATAAATATTTTATGCTAGATCTTGAATGTGAATTGCTACTGCTAAATGAACCACTATGTGTAGTTGAGTATCTACCTGATGGATCATCTATGAATATCTTCCGACAATATAGAAATAGTGCAAACGGTTTTAGATTTTATCGTATGGAAATGATGAAGTTGCCTAATACTTCTTTAACTTTTAAGTTTAAGCAGGCAGTGCATTATGTGTCTTGTAGTTTATTTACAGAGAGTAGGAGTCTAACAATGCAATCTCCTCAAAAATTGTTAACTATTTTTGCACTGCCATTAGGGGTAATATTAAATAAATATATTAATTTTAAAATACAAAGAAGTGATTAAGGTTTATTAAATAAATATGAAACGAATAGGTATTGACACTTAATTTAAGCAGTGTTACTTTTGTGTTATGACGTTCTTTTTAAAGAACGAATATGTTTTGATTTACGAGGTTATTAGTTGATTTTTCTATAGTAAACACCTTTTTTGTCATTAGTAGTTCTTAAATAAGAATAAGCTGGAGGGCTTTATGAGTGCAATAGCTGGTATTTATCAAATGAATAAAGAACCAATAAACACAGATCACTACAAAAGGATAATGGATTCGTTATTACATTTTCCAGCTGATGACACTCAGGTGTGGATAAAAGATGAAGTATTTCTTGGTTGCCATGCACAGTGGATTACTCCAGAATCAGTAGATGAAATGCTACCATTTTATGATGTAGAACAGGGAATGGTCATAACCTCAGATGCGATTATCGATAATAGGGTAGAACTTTTTGAGAAACTTCAAATAAGTGAAAATAAAAGAAAAACGATCCCAGATAGTTATTTAATTCTCCAAGCATATAAAAAATGGGGAGACGATTGTCCTGAATATTTAGTTGGTGACTTTGCTTTTGTGATTTGGGATGAAAAAAGGCAAAAGTTATTCGGTGCTAGAGACTTCTCTGGAGGCAGGACACTCTACTACAATAGCGACCTCACACAGTTTACCTTTTGCACAACTATTAAACCTTTATTAAGTCTTCCATATATTAGTAGTGTATTGAACCAAGAATGGATAGCTGAATTCCTAGTCATTGCTGGAATGGTAGATGTGGCTGATACATCCATTACTCCCTATAAGGAAATCAAACAATTACCTCCTGCGCATAGTATAACAGTACAAAATGGGAAAGTTTCATTAAAGCAATATAAGTATTTAAAATGGGAAAGTTCTCTTCAGAACCTTTCTAATAATGAATATATCGAAGCTTTTCAAGAAGTGTTCCAACAGGCTGTTTCTTCTCGAATAAGAACTTATAAGACAGTTGGAGCACAGTTAAGTGGTGGGCTTGATTCAGGTTCTATCGTTAGCTTCGCTGCAAGAGAATTAAAAAAACAAAATAAACAATTACATACTTTTAGTTACATACCGCCTAGTGATTTTACTGATTATACTCCTAAACACTTAGTAGCAAATGAAAAACCATATATTAAATCGACTGTAAATTATATAGGGGGATTAAAAGATCACTATTTTGACTTTGAGGGAAGGGATTCATATTCAGAAATTGATAGTGTGATGAGTCATATGGAAACACCCTATAAGTTTTATGTTAATTCTTTTTGGTTAAAAGGAATGTTTGAACAAGCTAACAAAATGGATATTGGAATACTACTTAATGGTGGTCGAGGCAATCTTTCAATCTCTTGGGGAGATGCCTTTCCATTCTATGCTCAGCTACTAAAACGATTTAAGTGGGTTCGACTTTTATCGGAGGTAAAGTCATTTAGTAATAATGTTGGCTCTGGACGGAAAACCATATTATCGTCAGTTCTAAATCAAGCTTTTCCAATATTACAAAGAAATTCTAATTTATCAACTACTCATACGCCACTTATTAATCAGGAATTTGCAAATCGGACTCGTGTATATGATAAGCTGAGGAACCTATATGAAATTGACAAAACAGGGCAATCTTTAATAAAAGACTCAGTTGCTCTTCGTAAACAACATTTTGAACAGTTATTCCAGTGGAATGCTAGTAATTCACTTGCAGCAAAATTGTCTTTACATTACTCAGTTTGGAAACGAGATCCGACCAATGATTTAAGAGTAATAAGGTTTTGTATGTCAATACCACACGAGCAATATGTTCAAAATGGGCTGAATCGTGCCTTGATTAGAAGAGCAACTGAAAACTATTTACCTGATAATGTTCGTCTAAATATGAGAGTTAGAGGGGTTCAAGGTGTGGATTGGGTGCACCGTATTATCCCGAGATGGAATGATTTTACATATGAGGTTTCAACCATGTGTAACGATAAGGCATTTATGGAGATTGTTAATGAAGAGAAATTACTAGATGCTCAAGAATGCTTACATGAGCCTGTCAAACCTCAACATGCGTATTCAAGGCATCTAAAGATATTAATGGATAGCCTTGTCCTTTACCGTTTCATTAATAATGAAGGGAGGTGAATAATTTGACGAAAAAAGCATGGGCACAGCCTAAGTTCGAGTTTCTTAACATAAATATGACTGAAGCTGCTACTTACGATGAGCCAGAACACGATGAAGCTTATAATGGTGACCAAACAAGAAGAAAGCCTGATGGCAAATTAGTACCACATCATGAAAGCTAAGGTTGAAATTAACATGGTTAAAGGCTCTTATACACCTGTGTAAGGGCTTCTCCCTTATATAATTGAATTTTATTTGGAGTGAGAATTTTGGAAACTACTAAATATAACATGTATAAAGCATTTGGTCTAACTATTAAAAGTGAGATTATTTTGCAAGAGCTAATACAACGGAGATATTCTGAAGCTGCTGATATTGAAATTAAGATAAACACAAGCCTTAAAAATTGTTTTAAAAGTAGACCTTTTGAGTTTTTGGTAGAAAATCAAACTGTTACATTTATGGTACCTGAGATTGCGATTTTCCAAGTTAAAGATGGTAAGGAGATAACAGTTTCTCCTTTTGAAGGAGCTAACCAGGATATTATTCGTTTATATTTATTAGGCTCTAGCTTCGGGGCTTTGCTGCTTCAGAGAGGTATTTACCCTTTACATGGTAGTGCTATTGCAATAGATGGTAAAGCTTTTGCCATTATAGGTGACTCAGGAGCCGGAAAATCCACACTTGCTTCAGCTTTTATGGAAAGGGGATATCAATTGTTAAGTGATGATGTTATAGCAGTCAAGTTTTCAAAGGAAAATCTTCCAATCGTAATCCCTTCTTATCCACAGCAAAAGCTTTGGCAGCAAAGCCTCGACGCTTTTGGTATTAGTAACGAAAAACTGAGACCGATTTATGGAAGGGAAAGTAAATTTTGTAAGCCGGTAATAAAAAATTTCCATACAACACAGCTTCCTCTAGGTGGAATTTTTGAACTAGTTAAAACGAATGGTGATTCAATTTCTATCCATCCTATACATGGACTTGATTTACTGCAGAAACTCTTTACACATACATATCGCCAATTTCTTATTCCTAAACTAAATTTAACTAAATGGCATTTTATTAAATCCACTTTATTAGCAGAGCGTCTTCCTTTTTATCAAATTAAAAGGCCAGAAACAGGATTCTCTGCTTTCCAGATTGTTGAGAAGATACTAACAGAAATTAATAGTTCAGGAAACAATACTAATACTCAAAATGAAATAATAGTAAATAGGTGAAATATATGATAGGAAAATTTAAGGTTCTTATGAGTTTGGACTTAACGACAATAGGTTTATTAATAGAAGCCTTCCTTTATCTAGGGTGGGCTCGGTTTCAACTAATGTATCTCCCATTTTCAAAATTAGCGCTCTCTCTCGGTGTATATATGAAGGAAACAAAAGTAGAGGATACAGAAAGTCATAATAGTAAATTGAAACATATTCGACATTCAATTCAAGTTATGAGTAAGTATACCTTTTGGGAAAGTAAATGCTTAGTTAGGGCTATTGCAGCACTAAAGATGCTAGAAAGACGTAACATAGATAGTACCCTTTATTTAGGAACAGGTAAAGATGAGAATGGTAAAATGATTGCTCATGCTTGGTTAAGGAGTGGTTCAATGTATGTGACCGGTTATGAGGAGATGTATAGATTCACGGTCACTGGTAAATTTGCGAAAATGACAAATCTTGTGGGTGGAAAATAAGATGAAACTATCACCATTATTAGTTTTCTTAAGAAAACTTCATAACTATTCAGGGAAAATACTATATATCAATCTATTTGGAAGTATGTTAATGGGGCTTTTAGAAAGTGCTGGAATCTTATTGCTTATACCATTATTAAGTGCAATTGGGATTGTCGAGATAAGTATAAATGATATACCAGGTATTCAAGTATTTAATTTTCTAGAAAATATCCCGACAGAACAAGCCTTACTTATCATTTTATTTTTCTATGTAATCTTGGTATCAAGTCAGGCCCTCCTTTCTAGAAATATAGGATTAAGAGAAATAAGAATTCATACTGGTTTTATAAATCATATTCGATTAGATCTTTATTGCTCTTTGTTGAAGGCGGATTGGGAATTTTTCACCAAAAGAAGAAAGTCAGATTTAGTCAATTCTCTTACTTCTGAACTTGGAAGAGTAACGAACAGCACATTTTTATTATTACAATTTTTAGCCTCCCTTGTTTTCACAGTAATTCAAATTGTAATTGCATTGTTTGTCTCTGTTAAGATGACACTTTTTGTTTTATGTTGTGGATTGATTATAACCTTCTTATCTAAAAGTTTTTTTAGAAGGTCCAGGGAATTAGGGAAGGTAATGAATGAATTATCTCAAAGATATTTAGCAGGAATTTCAGATCATTTTAATGGTGTTAAAGATATTAAAAGTAACTTATTAGAGGCTTCACAATATAGATGGTTATCCACTTGGTCTGATCTTGTTGCAAATGAAAGATATGAAAGCGCAAAAGTTCGCAGTAATTCAAAACTGACTTATAAGCTATTTTCCACTATGATGATTGCTTTATTTATTTATATATCTTTTAATTTTTTTCAGAGTGATGGAGCATTAATGTTATTGATTATTATGATTTTTACTCGTTTATGGCCTCGTTTCACAGGTATACAATCAAATTTAGAAAACATATCATCTGCCATGCCTGCTGTTGAGAAAATTATGGAGCTTCAAGAATCTAGCAATAAATCTCAGGACTTAGGTGGTCTTGTAAGCATCAAGGAGAAAAGAATTGATAAAATTAATATTAATGATTCATTGGAGTGTTCAAACGTTTTTTTTCGCTATAACGATGAATCTACTAAGTATATACTCGAGGAAATTAATTTGAAAATCAGAGTAAACCAAATGACAGCTATTGTTGGCAAATCAGGTGCAGGGAAAAGTACACTTATTGATATATTAATGGGTTTTCTAAAACCTGAATCTGGCACCATATTAATTGATAATAAAAAACTCTCAAATAGTGACTTGTTATCACTGAGAAACTCGATAAGTTACGTGCCTCAAGATCCTTTTCTATTCCATGGAACTATACGTGATAATTTATTAATGATAAAACCAGATTCTAGCGAAGAAGAATTATGGGAAGCAATGGATTTTTCTTCAGCTGCTGAATTTGTGAGGAACTTACCTAACGGACTCGATACATTAATTGGGGACCGAGGAATTAAGTTATCTGGTGGAGAAAGACAACGAATTGTTTTAGCACGTGCAATCTTAAAGAAACCTTCTATATTAATACTAGATGAAGCAACAAGTGCTTTAGATTCAGTAAATGAAATGAAAATCAAACATGCAATCGAACAGTTAAAAGGTAGTATGACGGTTATTGTTATTGCCCATAGACTATCAACCATTAGAAATGCAGACCAAATTCTTGTAATAGAGAATGGTAAGATTGTTCAATCTGGGGGATATGATGATCTCGCTAATGATGAAAAGGGATTATTCAGTGAGTTATTAGGAAATCAACTAAAAATTGCAAATTAAATTAACATGTTATAACTACTGAATGTATTACTTTTATAACTATTTCATGTACTTTTAATTTCGACAAAAAATGAGAGCCATGTTGAACAGATAGACAAAATAGTCAAATTATTTTAAAAAGAACAAAAATTACAACATCTAAAAGGGAGGAAGTTATTTATGATTAAAACTCAGAAAATTTTAATAAGTCATATTGCTCAACAGAGAGAAGGAAATATTGAAAGTGATATGGATGGAGAAAAGGTAATGTTAAATTTAGAAAATGGTAAATATTATAATCTAGGTGGGACTGGTGGAGTTATATGGGATTTAATGAAAGAACCAATTTCCATTTCAAAAATAATAGATAGATTACTTCTAGAATATGATGTTGAACGGTCAGAATGTGAGGAGCAGGTAATGGAATTTATCAATCTATTAAATGATGATGGTTTGTTAATATTAGAGTCATAATTTTAGGATATAAAACACTTATGAAATGAGAAATAATAGGGGGATTTGCTAAAAGAAGGAGGGGAAATAATATGAATGACAATCAAAAATTGGATTTAGCAAATGTCCCACAAGAATTAAAAGTTATTCTTAAGTTGCTGAGAACAAGTAATGTTAATGATGAGCTGTATTCTGATATAGATTGGGATCTTTTTATTCAACAAGTTATTCACCACAGAGTATTTCCTCTAGTATATCCACTCTTTAAAAAATACGATGGAGGAGTAATTCCAAAACAAATCATTGAGCAACTATCATATCTATACAAACAAAACACATTTAAAATGCTGTTTTTAACAGCAGAAATGGAGAACATAAGCCGTTTTTTTACCGAGGCTAAAATGCCACTTATCTTCCTTAAAGGTCCAATAATTGCTCATGAGTTATATGGTGATGTTTCATTTAGAACATCGAGTGACCTTGATTTAATAATACCAATTGAGCATCTTACTAGAGCAGAAGAAATCCTAGTTAATATTGGCTATGTAAAAGATGATTACTTTAAGTCAGTTTTAAATGACTGGAAATGGAGACATCATCATGTTACTTTTTTTCATCCACAGAAAAAGTTAAAGATAGAAATTCATTGGAGGTTACATCCAGGTCCTGGGGTAGAACCAAAGTTTCAAGAATTGTGGAGTAGGAGAGTAAAGAGTAAGTTAACAAGCTATCCAGTTTATATGCTGGGAAAAGAAGACTTATTTGTATTTCTAGTTGTACATGGGGCAAGACATGGCTGGTCACGAATTCGTTGGTTATTTGACATTCATAGATTGGCGGAACAATCGGTTGATTGGATTGAGGTGAACAAGTTACTCCGTAAATATCAATCTTATAATGCTGGTGCACAGGCTCTTATATTATCAAGTAAGCTTTTCAATACAAAAATCAAAGAACCAATGAAAGCATTAATAAAAAACAAACGTGCCAAAGCACTTGCACAAGATGCGATATTTTACTTGGAGAGGATGGTTAATCTTCATACAGATCCAGTTCCTAAAGAAGTGTTTAGCTATCACTCTCATCACTTATTTTCTCTCATGACGAAAAGACAAAAGCTCATGTATATTTTAAGTATTGTTCATCCTTTTGCAGAAGATGCAGAAGTATTTCCTTTACCAAAACTATTTCACTTTTTATATTTTCCTCTAAGGCCTTTTATTGTGTTTTGGAGGAAAAAAAGAAAGCATGTAATATCCTAGGAAGTATGGAACTGAACTTATTTGACAGTCGATGTTGAATGAGACATTGTTCGTTCTACTCTTCTTGGGAGTTTAGGCAACTACAAGTATATAGGAAGAAAACTTGGTTACATAAAAATCAAGTGATATCAGTATAAAATCACTCACAAACCATGATAGCTTACCTATATTTTATCTCGATATAAAAATTGGAGAGGTAGCAATGATTAAGTTTAAAAAACTCTTCATCCTTATTTTAACTTTTCTAATCATCATGGTCATCTATACAATATGGGATAACAATAGAGTGGCTATTTTAGAAGAAGATATCCTAGTTGAAGACTTACCAAATGAACTTGAAGGTTTCAAGATCTTACAAATCTCAGATTTACATGAAAAAGAATTTGGTCAAAATCAAGAAAACTTAATTAAAAAGATAAACTCAATTAATTACGATATTTTGGCATTAACAGGTGATTATCTTAAAGATCAGGAAAGTACCAACTACTCAGCTACATATAAAATTTTAGATGGCATTTATAATAAAGAACATGTCTTATTTGTTCCAGGTAACACAGACCCATATGTCAATGTAAATGGATCTATGTCAAAAAATCCTTTTATATTAGGACTTGAGCAAAGAGGAGTAAAGCTATTAAATTCAATTTACATGATTAATAAAGATGGAGCTTCTGTTGAATTTGTAAACTTTGAGTTTTCAATTTTAACCCCAACCTCTAAGTCAGAAATTCCTAATTATGGTGAGCCTACAACAAGTGTTAAAGATATTAAGCATTTATTAACTGAAATGGATTCACTAAAAAATGAAAATAACTCAAACGTGCTAATTGCATTAAGTCACTATCCAGTAGTAGATGCTAGAATTGATCAAATAATGGAAAATCCAGCACAAATTTTTAGAAATTACGATCTTATCATGGCAGGTCATTATCATGGAGGTCAAATACGACTCCCGTTTGTAGGAGCCTTATTTGTTCCGGAAGCATGGTATGAAAGAAATGGTTTATTTCCCCCACAGAACCGAGTGAAGGGGTTATGGGAATATAGAGATACAAAACAATATGTAAGTGCAGGGTTAGGAAGTAGTAATACGATTCCGTTATTAAGCTTTCGATTTTTGAATACACCAGAAATAAATGTTTTGACACTAAAAAGAGAATGAGTCTAAAAGGCAAGGATTACCAAAAAAAATAAGGATGAAAGAAGGGCACATTTCTTAGTTGTGTGTTACGGTAGTCCGAAATAGAAGTCATTTAAAAAATAGAGGAGATAAGTTTGTGAAACGTATTTGCTACTTTTTAGCATTGCTCAATTTAGTAGACGGATTACTCACGTATATTGGACTCAAACTAAATCTTATTGAAGAGGCTAATGCTTTAATGAGAATACTTTATGAAGCAGAACCGATTTATTTTCTGATTGTTAAGTCGCTTTTATCAATAATGTTGTGTACACTTTGCTATTATCAGAAAATACCTAACCATAAAGTAATGAAGTCAATCTCTATTGTAGGAGTTACTCTATATACCTTCGTGATGTTTATACATGTTTATTGGATAATTAACTCCATTTATTAAGTGTAAATATGTGTTTTCTAATAAGAATTGTATGAGTTGGAATTGCGGATTTATATTTATTGTTCTGTTGAGTTGTTCTTTATTGAGAACTAAAATTAATTTAAATAGGAGACCTCGATATGTATAAAAAGCATTGTAATCGATGTTATCGCTCGTCTTACAGCAGCTGTAAAAGCTGTAAAATAGGGGAATGGTTGTGTCCAACTTGTAATTCTGACTTAACCAAAATGAAAGCAATTATTGCAAGTAATAAACCAGAATTATCCTTTTTTAATAACAATCAAATGCACTATGATTTTAAAGAAATGTCAAGGTCCAAGGTTTCTTATAAAATTTAGAAAATCGAATTATTTTAGGATATTATATGTAGGTCAGATAAAATTACATAAAAAGGAAAGGTCAACATGACTATCATGTTTAATCCTTTCCTTTAAATTTTACTTTTTATTGATATAGACGAAAGTATTCCTTTCCCTCTTTGTTTAAATAATCTCAAATAACTCATTTTATTACCCTTCAGCTCTCCTGACAATCCAAATTTAGAAGGGAAAAGCCACTCAAACAACGCAATGAGTCGATGTGAAAAGGTATCATAACTTCTAAACTGATAGTCTATAAAATCTAAATATATCTTCTTTTTATCTATTTTCCCTTCCCGAATCCATTCGTATTGCCATAATGATCCATATTGTTTTGTAATTGGCAGCTTCAATATATTATTTAGAAAGGGGAACTGCTGATATACGATTGATAGTGTTCGTATAACTCGTTTGAGTGTTTTATGTTTTTTGGCTATTTTAAAAAGTGATTCGTAATTTAAATCATTACCATGAATTTTAATCATTTGAATGATGTCTAGAAAATGCTTTAGTGAGTCTAAGTTATGACGCCAAGAATGTAAAATGATGAAGTAAAATGCATGAATTGTAGATAGTTCTAATACAAATTGATAATTTTCTATTGGTATAGACTGGTTCCATAACTCATCAATAGATAGGGTCGAGGTGTTTTCTCTTACTATATTCCAATGAATTTCTATTAGCAGTGGAATAGTTGATCCTGGAAGTGTTTTACTGAATGTACGATGGAAATGCTCTTCATCATTATTTTCCTCAACAATGAATCCCAGTTTTTTTATACACGCTATCGTTTCATCAATTTGTTCTTCCTTAATAAGGATATCAATATCTGATGATGATCTCGCAGCAAAGTCATTAAAGTATTTTTCAGAGAAGAATGGACCTTTAAGTGGGATCACAAAAATATTGTTTTCTTCAAATGCGGACAGTATCATTTGGGTTTGGTTCTTAATGAGTAAATTTTGGATGAACTGTTGATTGTACTTTTTAAGCAGCATGTCTTTGAGATTTATTGGTATCGTATCTATTATATTATTATGTTTTAACATTGATAGAAATGTGGGTTCTAGATTGAAATGGATTATATCTGCTTTTAGTTCTTTATATTCCTTATTACTATAATTGAGTGGGAGAGAAGATTCATAATAAAGATCTTCAATAAATTTTTTAATCACATTTATGCACCTCCTTCTGTCATATAGATATAGCGCTGTTCTCTTTAAATATTTCCTGTGCTAAAGATTGAGTCTCTGTTAGTCTTCTGTATAAGCCAGGTTGCAGCATTAACTCTTCATGTGTACCAAGTTGAACGATTTCACCGTTATCAAGAACAACAATTACATCAGCGTGTTGTATTGTTGATAAACGATGGGTAATGACTAAAGTCGTTTTTTTCTTCATCAATCTTTCCAATGCTTCTTTCACCTTAAACTCTGACTCGCTATCCAAAGCAGATGTAGCTTCATCAAGTAATAGAATTGGAGCATTCTTTAATATTGCCCTGGCAATAGAAATTCTTTGTTTTTGTCCTCCGGAAAGTCTTACTCCACGTTCACCAATTTCAGTGTTGTATTGTTCGGGTAGTGACATAATGAAGTCATGGATATTAGCAGCTATCGCAGCATTGATCATTTCTAATTCGCTAATGTTTGGTCGAGCGAGTAATAGGTTATCTTTAATAGTGCCGCTAAATAAAAAAGTATCTTGTGCGACATGAGCAAAAGTACTTCTGAGGTGAGAGGAAGATAGTTGATCTATGGGAGTGTTATCCATTAAAATTTGCCCGGATTGTGGCTGATAAAATCCTTGAAGTAAGTGAAATAATGTTGTTTTTCCTGCACCACTAGGACCTACAAATGCAATAACCTTTCCAGTTTGGATCGTTAAGTTTAGTGAATTAAAAATCTGTGTTTCTTGATCATAGGAGAAAGAAATATGACTAAACTGTATAGTTTTAGGTATTTTAACTGAATCAACATAGGTAGGGAGCTCTTTATTTATTGGTTGAATATCGAGTACATTTGAGATCCGTTCAACAGCAGATGCTGAGCTTTGAAAGCTTCCCCATAAGCCTGCAAGCCCTGTAAGAGGACTAATTAGATGTTGCATTAGGGTTACGAAAGTTAGAAGAGAACCAACTGTGATTTGTCCATTAGATACAAAAAAAGCTCCTAAACAAAGGCTTATAATGTAGGTAATAGACGAAATCAGACCACCAACAACATAAAAGGTCCCACGTAGTTTAGCATTTTTCATCTCCAAGTCAAACAAAGAGTGGTTTTGATCATAAAATTTCCTTAAAAACAATCGTTCAATAAGAAATGAGCGGATAATTGGTATTCCTTGAAATGTTTCATTGAGCTGACTATTTATATCACCTATTTTATTGTAAATTGTTCGACTATTATTTCTAATAAGAATACCAAAAATCCCACCAGCGACTATTGCGATGGGGATGATAAAGAGGCTAAGCACTGATAATTGCCAATTAATTTGGAGCATGTAAATAAACACAGCTATTGATATTAGTGGAAGTTGAATAAGGTATATAAGGTTACTACCAATTACACCATCAATACAATTAATGTCATTTGTAAAATGAGTCATTAGTTCACCAGTACGGATTTTTGACAGTTTACTAGTGGGTAACAACATAATTTGTTTTAGGACATATTCCTTTAGATCTCTTTTTATTTTACTTGTTACATAGGATTCTAAATAGGTATTAAAAAAGGTAACTATTTGGCTGATAACAATTAGGATTGATACAACAAGCAGTAAGGATTTAATTTTATCGAATTCCCCAGATACTGCTGCATCTGTAATTGTTCCAAAGAACCAAGCAAAACCGATAGTTAAAAAAATATCTGCGAATAAAATAACGATAATTCCAGTATACGATTTCCAGCTAGAAAGGATATATGGACCTAATAACTGAAAGGTTCTCTTGATTCCTTTTAAATTTATTTCCTTTAAGATAGATGATAGTTTATCAGTTATCATGTAGAGACTCCCGAACGATTTTTGTATTGATATTCTAATGACAGATAGTATCTTAGTAGCCTTGAAACAATTGGAAAAGATAATATGAACTTGCTCCAGGCAATGGAGGGGAACTTATTTGTGTATTTCTTACTTTTTGTAGTTTGGATTGTGATAAGCTTACCTATTATTTGATTTTGATTAATAGGCTCATCTGTACATAGATTTGTATCACCTTTTAAAACAAATTGTTTCTGATTATTATCTTGTTTTAGAACAGAAAGTAATCGATGGGCTATTAATTGACCAGAGTTTGTATGATAAAGTAAAATGTCTCCTTTTTTAACGTTCATTTCATCAAATGCAACAAAACGGCATATGTTTCCTTTTTTTATGTAAGGGTACATGCTAGTACCATACGAGGGTAGATCTATCCAACCGTATTTTTTTATAGTTATTAGTAATAACTCGACAGTATCTTGATTAAACTGCATGTTGGACCAATCCATATTCTATTAACTCTTGTAGAAATTCTTGTATACTAGAAGAAAGGGAGTTATTATCTAAAAGATATTTTTCCTCAATCAATTGCGTCATCCTTTCAACAGTTTGAGGTGAGTCAAGTAAAGACCAGCAATATCCACCCAAATCATTTAATTTTGTTACTGTAAATTGGTCTGTATTTAATATAATCCACTGATCATCAAGCTGAACAGCTTCATAATCACTTTTTTTGATATACTGTGTCATTATGAGATCATCTCCCAAAAGGTATTGTTTTTTTGAAAATGGAGGTCATAGATTGGTACTTGGTGTACTAGGTAATGGAGCAAATGAAAGATTTTAGTAGTCTCCTTGGGAGAATCATCCCAATAAAAGACTTTGTCCATTAAATGTAGCATGCTGTTTGATTTTTGTATTTGTTCTCTTTTATTCTTTAGAGATTGATGTAGTAGTTGAATACTCCCTAACTCAAATGATGTATTTATGCATTTACTATTTAATTCACTTCTAAAAGGGGAATCGAAGACAGTTACACTGTCAGGGGAAATTTTAATAATAGATGCCTCATCAGATAATAATTCCCTTGGTGAAGAAAGTCTTGCAGCTGTAGATTTCCCCGCACCAGAATGTCCGGAAAAAATATGTGCATTGTCGTTATCAATAACACAAGAAGAATGAAGTAGGATTCCCCAATTATGATAGACGATAAAAGAGCTATACAAATTCATTAAAGCATGTTTTAAAGCAAGTTCATCATGTACCCAAATCATTGCGTTTCTGTATAAATGATCTACACGAATTAGATAATCAGCGCGTTTATAAGAAATATACTCTTCAGTTTTAGTAATGGTTACTATACAATTTTCAAATGGAATACCATACCCATTTTCAATTTGTAAGGTGAGGTCAGGTGTATTAACTTCAGAATTGAACTGAAGAATAATTTTCTTTATTATATCTGGTATCTTATTAGAATAACTATGGGCTAAAAAATGGTGTTCTGCTATTTTAAATTTGACAGAATACATTTTAGGTTTTACCTCTTTTCTATGAAGGAGGTCAAAGCTGACCCCCATTTTCAGTTTTATTTATTTATTTATTTTCCTTTACCGGGCGTTCCAGCTCCTCCTGGAATAGTATTTGGATTAGAAGGTGGAAAGTTTATTCCATCATTTCCTGTTCCTTTATGATCTCTATTTCCTTTACCTGGATTCCAACTCTGAGCAGTCTCAAACCGAATTGCTTGATGTTCCAAAACAATTGGACGATCACTAGTAATTTTTTGTGTCATTTTTTCTCACCTCCTATTTTAATTCTTTATAAAGAACAAACAGAGTGAGGAAGTCTGTCTGTTATAGTTCGTTATACACTTTGTTGTTCTCAATAACATTATATATACCTAATTCCTAAAAGGAAAGTCCTAATTTTCGACAAGTACTTTCTTTAAAATGAACGAAATTATAAAATATCTGCATATTCATGTTCATTATAAATAACAACATAAAAACAAAAAAGCACAATAAGCAGCCTAAGCCACCAACCATGCTCTCATTTATCATTATCGTTCTGTAGTCTCCACTTATTAAATTCCAAAAACTCTCTAAACTGTTCTTTAGACACACCGGATTTCATCGCATCTTGAACAAGTTTTGTCCATTCTAAGTCAAGTTCTTCGGGATCCGTTTCATTTTGTTCATTTAGGAGGGTATTTACCGATACACCGAGTACAGATGACACCTTTTCCAGAAACTGAACAGAAGGATTTGACTGGAGATTGCGCTCAATCGAACTTAAATATGATTTTGCAACTCCTGCTCGTTCTGCTAGTTCGGATAATGATAGGTTTTTTTGGGTTCTATATTTTTTAATTCGTGGGCCAATCACGTCAAGTCACCTTCCTTTAATAATGCTATTATAACATATAAAGAAGGGATTTGTTTGATATGGAGAACGGTTTTCCAAAAAAATTTTATGTAAGAATGAGTTAAACAGCAGGACTTCCCATCTTAATAAAGAATTCTTTAATTTCTTCTACACTAATACCAATTTCCAATGCTTCTAAAATTAATTCAACCCATTCGTGGTCAAGCTGTCTGTCTTTAATAAGATTGTGTATCGTTTCATTATTCAACTATCTCATCCTCCTAAAATACTCCTGTATTCCAGGCAGCCCAGCCATCTTAGTTTTAATTCTGAAGATCTGTGACTTTGCGTCCCTATTTTTCAATAGGTTTGCCTTTGAACTGATTATATTGTCACTGAATGACTGACCTAACGTTGCAAAAGTCCTTGAAAAATGTCTGTCTTATTAACTATTCTTATTATAAAAGGGAATTTTTAGAAAGTGTGCAGAATGGTGTCGATAAGGAAAAATTTCTTTAATTGATGGTTTTTTTAATTTTACTGTAATATTAAACGGGTAATTAGTCCTGATTTGTTGTCTGTTTAGGGGGGTTTTTAGTATGTTAAGGGGTTTTTGTTAACAAATTATTAATATAAGAAGTCGTGTCTAAAATTGAATTTTTGTCGAACATTTTACAAAAAAATGACAATCGGTACCGATTGTCATTTCGTAATACTATTTAAATATCCCCTGCGGAGTCAAATAAAAAATCCCACCATTCTGAACCGAAATATTGATCTGCGGTTCATAAAGCTCCCTCAACGCTTCCTTTTCCACCTCATAACAATCGGGCTTCTCATCCATATCTTCATAAAAATGATCCAAAAGCTTCAAATCCTCATTCCATCTTTCGCGCGCTTTATCCGCCCAGGAATGATCTTGTTCATGAATAGATTGCATAATAAACTGCTCAATCCGTTTAAGTCCACTTTGGGGTTTGATTAACGGTGTCATGGTAAAACAAAGGTCTGGGATCTTCGGTGTTAGCTCCAATTTCTCAAGTTTTTCTTGAAAGTTTTCTACTAAGGTCCCACTTACCAAATGTAATCCAATCGAATAGAGCTGATCTTTTTTCATGTCACACTGATAGGAAACTATAATGTTAACACCAATCCAAGGGTGTAGTGGGATGTTTCCACCTGGTTCTTTGACCTGCTCAAAAAGTCGGATATAGCTACCTAAATTTGTTGTCGAACGAAAAATTTGGTGAAGGCGGGGGGCACCGAAGTGCATGACCTCGCCTTTAAGATCACTTGGAGCACGATTTTGGTCTGTGATCAGTGTGAGCTTCATCGGGTTCGGAACACCGTTTGTTTTTTCTAGGTAATGCCAGTAGAAGGGGCGGTTCATTAATTCCTTGTCCATTTCAATGGTTAGCTGAACAGTCATGTAGCCTTGACCTTTTTCAATGATGTCACAGGAATTGGCTGTGAAGAAGCTTTCTAAATAGCTGTGAATTTGTTCTTGTTGCATGCTTTTCGCCACCTTTCAGAAAAATTTATTTGTCACCACTAGCCGCTTTTCGTTGTTCTTGTGAGTGTTGGGCATAATCAAGAATAGATGTTAAATTTTCCATTTTAATTTTCATTTCACGATCACTTTTTGAATTGATCATAATGTCTTGAATATGCTCGTCAAAGTTTTTGATTTCTAGTCGAGTTAAAATTTCATCAAGATCTCCGATGACTTTTTCAAATAAGTTAATTTTGTCATATAAAAGAGTGAGAATATGTTCTTCAACAGTGTTTCTTGTTGCCATATTGTAGATGTTTACGTCATGTTCTTGTCCTAAGCGGTGGATACGTCCAATCCGTTGTTCCAGCCTCATTGGATTCCATGGTAAATCATAGTTAATAATATTATGACAGAATTGTAGGTTAATCCCTTCACCACCGGCTTCGGTTGCGATTAGTACTTGAACACGGTTTTTGAATAGTTCTTTCATCCAGTCTTTTTTGCCTCGCTTAAAACCTCCGCGGAAGGGAACAGAGCTGATACCGTTTTGTTGTAGAAACCATTGTAAATAAAACTGAGTAGCACGGTATTCAGTAAAGATAATAACTTTATCGTCAATTTCTTTGATTAACTCTACAACTTTCAGAGCTTTTGAGTTTTGTGTTACACCGTCTATCGCCATCATAATATCTTTAATAACCTCATTTGGTAGAGCAGCTTCCTCTTCTTCCGGCAAATCCAACATTTTTTTCAAAGTCATATAAACGGCTTCACGACTGCTGCACGCTTCACGTTGGAGTGTCATGATCGAAAAGGCATTTGCTGCATATTGTGAAGACGATTTTATAGCTGTTATCGTGTCATAAAGGTTTTGCTCGGTTTCGGAAAACTCAATCGGAACTGTTTCAACAT
The DNA here is from genome assembly GCF_048059995.1 of Metabacillus sp. YM-086. NCBI lineage: Bacteria > Bacillati > Bacillota > Bacilli > Caryophanales > Bacillaceae > Metabacillus > Metabacillus sp. YM-086. The sequence continues at coordinate 45,647 of NZ_JBLUOI010000012.1, forward strand.
TCCGTTTTGGCCAGTCAATGCCGGTGTCTCCACGACGGTTTCGAATCATTACTTTGTTAATTAATTCACGTAAATGTTCATGATCCTCCAGAGAACGCTCCTTAGCGGAGAACACCTCTGTAAAGTATGCTTCGTTACCAAGGTGACCTGGTTTTAACAGTGAAACAAGATTGAAAATCTCTTCAACTCTGTTTTGAACGGGAGTAGCGGTTAAAAGTAAGCAATACTTTTTCTTTAGATTCTGAACAAATTCATAGTTTTTCGTTTTATTATTTTTTAGCTTATGAGCTTCATCAATAATGACTAAGTCGTAGTTTTGTTCATAAACAATGTCTCGATGTGGACTACGTTTTGCTGTGTCAATTGATGAAACAACAACATCACATGCTTCCCAAACATAGCTTTTCTTTTGCTCGACTGCCGGAATAAAAAACTTTTCATTTAATTCCCGGGCCCATTGTGAAACAAGGGAGGCAGGGACTAAAATTAGCACTTTTTTAACTAGTCCACGAATCATATATTCTTTTAAAATTAATCCTGCTTCAATTGTTTTTCCTAAACCAACTTCATCAGCTAGAATAGCTTTTCCGTTCATTTTTTCAACGACTCTTTGAGCCACCTCTAGTTGGTGGGGAAGAGGAGTGAAGTGTGGTAGGTGATTAGGTGCTTGCAGCCCTTCAAAGGTTGGTACAGCTGTATTTTTTTGAACCTCATAAGCAAGCTTATACAGCTCCCAGTTCGACCAAGGTCCGTCGCTATCTAGTTTTTCAAAAAAGCCTTTCTGCCAGGTTGTATCGAAGTTCGTCTTTATATTCATCGTAAAGACAGTCCTTTCGTGTTGTGTGCTTATTGTAATGTTCACTATTTCATTAACATAAAGGGATATATGCAAGATTATGACTTTGATATAATGAAAACACGAACATTGTGTTGGAAAATAATTTTAATGTTAAGCTAAAAAGTGATTGTCGAAACTCTTCCCTCATGGTAGGATGTTAGTAAGAAAGTTCATCATTTTCATATCTTTCAGTTAGCTTAACGCTTTCATTCTTTATTGAAATGTTAAATGTTAAATGTTAAATGTCATGAATACAGGTTTTAGTAGTATAACCAACTTTACAACAAAATATGAGCGGATGAGAATAAGGGGAGAGACTATAACTTAGTATAGCGCCGAAGGAGCAAACAAACTGTGAATCTCTCAGGCAAAAGAACTCTTATTTGACGCAACTCTGGAGAGTGTTTGTCATGTAGACAAACTACCAAAGGGGAAAGCCATATGTAGGTGCGAATTTGTACTGCTTTACATAAGGTAAACTTTCAGGTTAAAAGGACAGAGACTTCTATTTTTATAAATGGGAGTACTATGTCCTTTTTTTGATGCCAAATTTTAAGGATTTGAAGGGAGCAATCCATATGACAGAGCTATATCGTACACCTTTATATGATGTGTATAAAAATTACGGTGCAAAAACGATTGATTTTGGGGGCTGGGACTTGCCAGTTCAATTTTCTTCTATTAAAGAAGAACATGAAGCTGTTCGCACAAAAGCTGGACTTTTCGATGTGTCTCACATGGGAGAGGTGGAAGTTCGTGGTGAAGATAGCTTAGCTTTTCTACAAAAAATCGCTACAAATGATGTGTCTTTGCTCAAAAATGGTGGTGCACAATACACGGCGATGTGCTATGAAGATGGCGGAACAGTCGATGATCTTCTTATTTATAAAAAAGCTGATCATGACTATCTGCTAGTTATCAATGCCTCAAACATTGAAAAAGATGTGGATTGGCTAACTACGAATCTCTTCGGTGATGTTTCAATTAAAAATGTTTCCGATGATTTAGCCCTTTTAGCTCTTCAAGGACCATTTGCTGAAAAAGTCCTTCAAACTCTTACAGATACAGATTTAACAGAAATTAGGTTTTTTAAATTTAAAGATGATGTAAATGTTGCTGGTGTAAAAGCATTAGTTTCTAGAACAGGCTATACAGGTGAAAATGGCTTCGAACTTTACTGTGCGGCAAATGATGCTGTTACGCTTTGGGAGAAAATTTTAGAAGCTGGAAAAGAAGACGGTGTGTTACCTTGTGGCCTTGGTGCCCGTGATACCCTTCGTTTTGAAGCAACTCTTCCTTTATACGGTCAGGAGCTTTCGAAAGATATCACACCAATTGAAGCAGGCATTGGGTTTGTGGTTAAAACGAATAAAGAAGCTGATTTTAACGGAAAAGCTGTTTTAAAAGATCAAAAAGAAAACGGAGCAGCTCGTAAGCTTGTTGGAATTGAATTAATTGAAAAAGGAATTCCACGTCATGGCTATGAGGTGTTTGTGAATGGTGATGAAGTTGGTGTGGTAACAACAGGAACTCAATCACCAACATTAGGTAAAAACATTGGATTGGCTCTATTAAAAACAGAATTTACTGAACTAGGAACAGAAGTTGAAGTTCAGGTTCGTAAAAAACGATTAAAAGCCGTTGTCGTTGCGACACCTTTTTATAAACGTCCTAAAAACTAATATGTATTGACCTAAAAAAGAGAGGGGTTCACACGAAATGAATCATCGTTATTTACCAATGACGGAACAAGATAAGCAGGAAATGCTTGGAGCAATCGGCGTTACTTCTGTTGAAGAGCTTTTTCAAGATATTCCTGAGAGTGTACGTTTTCAAGGAGAATACAATATTAAAAAAGCAAAATCTGAAACAGAGCTTCTAAAAGAACTTACGAAGCTTGCAGCAAAAAATAAGGATCTGCGCAGTCATGCATCATTTTTAGGTGCAGGTGTTTATGATCATTACATGCCAATTATCGTTGATCATGTGATTTCTCGTTCAGAATTTTATACAGCTTACACACCTTATCAACCGGAAATTTCACAAGGGGAGCTACAAGCTATTTTTGAATTTCAAACAATGATTTGTGAGTTAACTGGTATGGATGTTGCCAACTCTTCTATGTATGATGGAGGAACTTCATTAGCTGAGGCAGCAATGCTTGCAGCAGGTCAAACAAAGAAAAAGAAAGTACTAGTTTCAAAGGCAGTTAACCCTGAATCACGTGATGTTATCAAAACGTATGCTGCTGGACAGTATATTGAAATTGTCGAAGTACCTACAAAAAACGGTGTAACAGATTTAGAGGCATTACAACAAGAGATGAATGATGATGTTGCAGCAGTTATTGTTCAATATCCAAACTTTTTCGGTCATATTGAGTCATTAAAAGACATTGAGCCAATTGCACATACAGGAAAAAGCATGTTTATCGTTTCTTCCAACCCACTGGCATTAGGAGCATTAACACCTCCAGGAGCATTTGGTGCGGATATTGTTGCCGGTGATGCACAGCCGTTCGGTATACCAACTGCATTTGGTGGCCCACACTGTGGTTATTTTGCGGTAACAAATAAGCTGTTAAGAAAAGTACCAGGTCGTCTTGTTGGTCAAACAACGGATGAAAACGGAAAACGTGGATTTGTGTTAACACTTCAGGCACGTGAACAACATATTCGTCGTGATAAAGCAACTTCTAATATTTGCTCAAACCAAGCTTTAAATGCACTTGCAGCTTCTGTAGCCATGACAGCTCTAGGTAAGCAAGGTGTGAAAGAAATGGCCATTCAAAATATCCAAAAAGCCAATTATGCGAAAAGTGCATGTATCCAAGCTGGTATTGAGGTTCCTTTCGATCAACCAATTTTTAATGAATTTGTTGTAAAATTATCAAAACCTATATCAGAAGTAAACAAACAGCTTTTAGAAAAAGACATTATTGGTGGCTTTGATTTAGGTAAGGTTGATTCTGAGCTTGAAAATCATATGCTTATTGCAGTAACAGAGCTGCGCACAAAAGAAGAAATCGACACACTTGTGAAGGAATTGGGGGATGCTTAATGAGTAATCAAGATCAAGCATTAATTTTTGAACTAAGCAGAGAAGGTCGTGTTGGATATAGCTTACCAGAGCTTGAAGTTGACGAAGTGTCGTTAGACGAACTCATTCCTTCTGATTATATTCGCACAGAACAAGCTGAGCTGCCAGAAGTGTCTGAGCTTGATATTATGAGACATTATACAGCGTTATCGAAACGTAATCATGGTGTTGATTCAGGATTTTATCCACTAGGATCTTGTACAATGAAGTACAATCCAAAAATTAATGAAAATGTGGCGCGTATTGCCGGACTGGCTCATATCCACCCATTACAAGAAGAATCAACGGTTCAGGGGGCAATGGAATTATTATTTGACCTTCAAGAGCATTTAAAAGAAATTACAGGAATGGATGAAGTAACACTTCAGCCTGCAGCAGGAGCTCACGGTGAGTGGACAGGGTTAATGATGATTCGTGCGTATCATGAAGCGAACAATGATACAAAACGAACGAAGGTTATCGTTCCTGACTCAGCTCATGGTACAAATCCGGCATCTGCAACAGTTGCAGGATTTGAAACAATCACAGTTAAATCTGACGAAAATGGTCTTGTTGATTTAGAGGATTTACGACGTGTTGTTGATAATCAAACAGCGGCATTGATGTTAACAAACCCTAATACACTGGGACTTTTTGAAGCACATATTCTAGAAATGGCGCAAATTGTCCATGATGCAGGCGGAAAGCTTTATTATGACGGAGCAAATCTAAACGCGGTATTAAGTAAAGCTCGTCCAGGAGATATGGGCTTTGATGTTGTTCACTTGAATCTTCATAAAACATTTACAGGTCCACATGGTGGTGGGGGTCCAGGATCTGGTCCTGTTGGGGTAAAAGCGGATTTAATTCCTTATCTTCCAAAGCCTGTTCTAGTGAAAACAGAAGAAGGCTACCATTTTGATTACAATCGTCCACAATCAATCGGACGAGTAAAACCATTTTACGGAAACTTTGGCATTAATGTTCGAGCGTACACCTACATTCGTACAATGGGTCCTGATGGCTTAAAAGCTGTTACAGAATATGCGGTGTTAAATGCAAACTATATGATGCGTCGCTTAGCGCCATATTATGATCTACCATTTAACCAGCACTGTAAGCATGAATTTGTTCTTTCTGGAAAACGTCAGAAGAAGCTTGGTGTTCGTACTCTTGATATTGCGAAGCGATTATTAGATTTCGGTTACCACCCACCAACAATCTACTTCCCGTTAAACGTGGAAGAGTGTATCATGATTGAACCAACTGAAACTGAATCAAAAGAAACACTTGATTCCTTTATTGATGCGATGATTCAAATTGCAAAAGAAGCAGAAGAAACACCTGAAATTGTTCAGGAAGCTCCACATACAACGGTTGTTAAACGTTTAGACGAAACAACAGCTGCGAGAAAACCGATTTTAAAATATCAACGTGCGTAATAAAAAACTGACTTGCCTAAGATGGTAAGTCAGTTTTTGTTTAGAGTTTATGCTTGAAATCGAGCAATGATTTTACAGAAAATATTTATTGCTGCTCCGTAAATGACAATAATTATGGATGTACTAATACCATGCCCTACTGCTTCTATATCACTAAGATCTCTTAAATAGTAAATAGGCATAACAAACGCAACCAGTAAAGTAAGACTTTGTGTCATACTTCCAATAGACATAGTTTTTTCTTTTCGTGATTTTAATTTAGAGTAGAAAAGAAAACTTGCAATAACACTAGCTAAAGCAATCAAAAAAGCAAACATAATAACCTCCAACAAAATTTCTAGATAGCCTTATTATCGGTTGAATCATAAATTTGTTGATCATTTTCTTGAAGAATTATAATAGTATTTAGATTTTGTTTGCAAATTCTGATAGCTTTTTTGAAAGTTGCTCAATCTCTTTTATTAAAGAAGAAACTTCCTGCATTGATGTTGCTTGATCATTTCCGATGGAGGCAATTGTTTGTATGGACTCCCCCATCTTAGTTGTAACACCCTGAATTTGCGCAGTTATTTGATTTACTTTTTGAGTGGAGGAGACTGTTTCTTTTGAGAACTTTCTAATTTCGTTAGCAACAACTTCAAAACCTTTGCCTTTTTCCCCAGCGCGTGCTGCTTCTATTGCTGCATTCAAACCAAGCAAGTTTGTTTGATCAGCTACCTTTTTAATCATAGATAATACAACATCTGTTTCTTTTACATCACTTGATGCTTGTTGTGATTGTAAAAGAAGTTCCTGAGATAAAGACGCTAAAGAGTTTGATCCATCCACAACTGTATTTACACTTTCCTTGGCTTGTGATAAAGAGTCGGCTATTTGCTTAATAATGGCTCTTAACTCGCTTTCTCTGCGTAATTGAATAGCGATTCCGCCGATTACTTGATTAGTTTGATCATGTAAAGGTAGAGCTGTCCCTGTAAATTCAAATCCATAAAATTCAGCAGGTACCTCTGCCTGTAGTTTTTTATTTTGACGAATGGCAATTGAAAGAGGCTCGTCAGGATTGATTTTTTGACCAACCTTTATTTGGAGGTTGATATTTTCACCTGGGAAATAAGCAACAAATTCATGCAAATTACAAATAGCAATTGATAGGTCAGCTGGAACTGCTGCTTTTAAAATTGGTACTAAACGAATGACCGTTTCTAAGGAATCAATTTTATTAAACATAAATTTTTTCTCCCATTTCTTTTTGTGAGTATATCTTTCATGGTGGCTTTAGGGGGGATTACCCCAATGCTACAGTGAAAATTCATATGAATCTTGTATAAAAAGGGTAAATAACTAAATAAATTTACCAAAAAACTTGAAAAAAGACAAACTAAATTTCCATTTTTCGACTTTTTATTTAAATTTTCATCGTGCATCTTCCACGATTTTTTATGTTACCGTGTACATATTCATAAAGATTCATCATTTCATGTTGAAATCAACCAAAACACAAAACATTATGACTAGTTTTTGGAACCTTTGTCGAGAGGGAGGAATTTACTAGGGCTTTAGTAGAACTAGTTAGATAAGAAAAAATAGACAAAGGTTGGTGTTTAGGTTGGCAGCAAAGTATATTACTATATCGAAGGCGGCTTCGCTTGTAGGGGAAAAGGTGTTTATTTTAAAGCAATGGGAAGAAGAGTATTCAGATTTTATTACAATCAAGAGAGATGAAAAAAACGCTAGGCTGTTTACAGCAGAAAATATTGAATTCTTCCAAAAGGTAAAAGCGTTTAAGGAAAGCAATATGGATACACAAACCATTAAACAGCTTTTGCAAAATCAAAAAACGACTGTTCCATCTTCAGCACAAGAAGCAAGTGACGTTACTGAATTACAAGAAACATTATTAAAAATTACGTCATTTATTGAATCACAAGAAGTCCAAAGCATGCTAAAGCTGGACGAACGTCTTGATAAGCTAGAAAAAAATGTGGTTTCATCTGTTAGCGAGAAAATTACGGAAACAGCAAAACTACAAACAGAAGTGGCTAGATTTGAATTTTCTGATGTTCAGGATATGATTACAAGTTTAGCGGTCACTGCTGAAGCGGAAAGAGCGTCATATAAGGAAGAAATACAAGTTGAACGGGAGCTCGCTCAAAAGAAAACAGATGAACGTGAAGAACGCTTCTTAACGTTTGTGAGGGAACATCAACACAGATCAGAACGAATGAAACAGGAGCAAAAATCAGGATTAGGCTTTTTAAAACAAATTTTAAGCTTTGCAAGATAATAGGAAAAGGCCGCGAAATTCTGCGGCCTTTTTGATATGTATCATTTACGATTCATCTGGTACAACTTTTTTCGTGATTTTAACACTCTTTAATTTATTATCCTCAACGTTCATGACTTCAAAATGAAGGTGATGGTACTCATAAGTTTCTCCTTCTTCTGGAAAACGCCCCATTTCTTTTAGTAAAAATCCTGTAAGAATATCTTCTTGCTCAGGAATTTTCGTTTTAAACACTTCATTTAAACGTCGCAATGCAAGCTTTCCATTACAAATAATATGATAGTCTGTTAATTCTTCAATTAGTATTTCTTCATCATGATCGGTTTCATCTTTTATTTCCTGTCCGATCATCGCTTCAATAATATCCTCGTGACTCAAAATACCTTTTGTACCGCCATATTCATCGAGAACAATCGCTAAGTGTCTGCGTTTTTTTAACATTAATTTAAAGACCTTTTCAATTGAGTGAAATTCAAATACAAAAAGTGGATCATCATCAATAAAATCTTCTAATTTTTTTTGTGGCTCTAATGACCATGATAAAAGAGATTTTGAATGTAGCACACCAACGATATGGTCCATGCTTTCTTTATAAACAGGAAAGCGGGTATGACTTCCCTCTAAGACGATTTCACGTGCTTCTTCAAAAGTTGATCCTGATGAGATTCCCTGTATTTCTGTTCGAGGAACTTTTAGTGCATCTCGAACATCCAGGTCGTAAAAGTCAATCGCTCCTTTAATTCGCTGTTCTTCATCGGTTTGTAGAATTCCTTCTGAAGTAGCGATATTAACCATCGTAATAAGCTCTTCTCTTGAAATTGAAGCAGTTTTTTCTTCATCGTTTGAAAGTTTGTTAATGACGATCCTCGTAAACCTTGATAAAAGAAAAATCAAAGGCTTAAACAAAAACAGGATAATTCTTATCACTGGAAAAACAGTATAAGCAATCTTATCTGCAAATGTAGCAGCAATTGATTTAGGTAATACCTCTGCAAAGATGATTAAAACAACCGTTAAAACTGTTGTTGCAATTCCGACACTAATGCCATATTCAAGTGCAATAATGGTCACAAGAGTTGGAAGCATAATGTTTGCAATGTTATTACCGATTAAGATGCCTGTGATTAATTCATCAGGCTTTGAAATGAGATCAAGAAGTTTTTGCGATTTCTTATCATTATTTTCTGCTCTGCTCTTTAATTTCATTTTATTAACAGCTGTTAAAGCAGTTTCACTTCCTGATAAGAAAAAAGACATAAATAGAAAAAACGCTATAGCTATAAGCAAAATGTTATTCCTCCAACAAATTGAAACTGAAAATTTTTTACCTTTTATTATCTTATCGATTTTAGCGGAAAAAGTCGATTAATCCGTAAGGAATTATATGAAAAAATTATTCTTCTTCTATTATATAAAGTTCTTCGAATTGTCCATCTTCATTCACACTATAGCGAACCTTTAACTGAGCGGTAGGAAATGAAATGTTTCTTTCGTAGTATTCTTTCCCATCCTCAGTTATGGCATGTGATTCAAATCCTTCGTACGTAGCTGATTTACTCGCGTACGTTAAATACTCTGATAGCGTTAAGTTTCCATATTGATCTTCAAAAAAGCCTTCCCAACGTGCTTTCCATTCATCTAAGTTATGCTGAATATTTTGCTCTGTTAAGTTAGGCGCAAGTCTGATAATTGTCTGATATGAGCCCTCCTGTATAAGGGAGGCTATTTGAAAGCCTGGATCGTTTAGATGGTACGCACTATAATTATTTTTACTGTCAAGGAATGCGCTGACCTTTTCTTTCGTCCATTCAGTTGAAAACCAATAATAAGGATAGCTATACATGATCGTATCATTTCTGATCGGTAAGAATATCTGGCCTGTTTCATTAACATCAAAGTATGTTTCGGTTTGTTGAAATCCAAAAGCTCCGTCTTGAGGTTGATTAAACTCCGATAAATAAAAGAACACATCGTTTCCTTCGTTATTAACCATCATTGTTACAGCAGGCTGTGGAATGTCACTCTCCCAATTTAACAGCGAGATAGACTCTTGTTGCGAATTTCGGTAATAGATGGTGTCATTAATGATTGATTTATGTAATGTATAAATAAAGTCTACCTTTTTAATTTCATGCTCTCCACCATTAGTTGTAGTTACTATACCGACTGTACCTGTTCCCGATATTTTTTCCGGTTCATTTTCTAATGAAGGAAGAGATAATTTTATTTTGATTTTTTCATCATTACGCCATTCATATGTTGGAAACGTGTCATCTAGAATGTATCCATTTGCGGATTGATAAGAAAGTCCTTCAAATGTTTGCTTTTCTGAGAAATCTAAAAACATTAGGTATTCACCTTTTGCCAAATTTGCTCCTAGGAGGGGTAAGGAGAATAGAACAAAATAGCAAGCAAGTAGGAATGGTAGCTTAATTTTATCGTTAAATTCCTTTGTTGCTTCGTCTTCGTCCTTTTCGTATAAACGTCCCATAACAGTAAGGATGGCCGCTGAGCCTATAAAAGGATAAACGATGAGTATCGTGATATAGATTACAGACTCCGGTAGAGTTTGTAATGATAATGTGAGCAAAAACGTACTAAACATTAGTAAAAGAGCAAATCTAATTAAAAACCAAAAATGTTGCTGTACTAAATTTTTTGATTCTCCAAGTGCCTCTGTGATATCACAATCCTCTAAAACAACAACATATGGAGTAAGGATATACGGAATAGTCAATAAAAATAAAACAATCACAAAGGGACCGATAAATGAACCTAGTATTATTACTACTACCATTATAATTGCGAACAGGATATGCAGTAGAAAAAAACGCTTGAAATAATATCGACCTTCATGAAAGATTATGGCTTTTTCTTCAGTAAGTGCTGATTTTAAACTACCTAAATAAGCACCCATCAAAAAGCTTCTGATGACAAAAAATGCAGCCGTGATAATAAGGGATAAGACCACGTTATAATCGAGTGTGGGATGAATAAATCCTGCTGGCACTTTTAAATCACTAATTTCTGGTATCCAGATTGGATATGTTCCAGTAGGTTGAAAGGGTTGGATAGGGTTCCCTATCGTAAATTCTATTGAATCAAAAATAGTAAACCCCCACAAAGCTCCTGTCGTTACAAAGAGAGTTAATAATACATCTAAAAAAATTGGGATAAGAACAATCTTTGGTTGCCGAAATAGAAAGAATATACTATCTATAAACTTCAAATCATCACTCCTCAATAGGAAATAAATAAAAAAGAAGCAGACTGACACTCACATCCCAAACGTAGTCTAGGTATGCGTGTTGTTAGTCGCTTCTTGTAGGTTCTATCTATTATTTCTTTTTAACTTTACCTGTCCAGTTTTTATAACCACCTTTTAAGCAGTTTAAGTCATTATAGCCTTTACGTTTCAGCATTTGTGCGGCACGACCACTACGAACTGTGTTTTGGCAGTATAAGTAGACTGGCTTATCTGGACGAATTTCCTTTAAACGTTGACGTAACTGAGAAAGCGGGATGTTTCTAGCTCCAAGAATATGTCCACCTTCAAACTCATTTGGTTCGCGAACATCAATTAATTGTGCTTTACGATAGCCTGCACGAAAATCTTCTTCAGGTAATTGCTTCATTATTTTACGTTGGTAGAAAAAGTTAAAAGCAGTGTACGCAATTAAAGCGGCTGCTAAAATGATAAATAAAATAGTTGTTGTCAATGCTCTCGACCCCTTTAATATCTTTGTTTGTAGCTCATAAGAACTCTTATAAGACTTCTATTATTATATAAGAGCTTGTCTGAAATGTCATCAGGTTACATGCAATATTATTTTCTTCTTATAAAAGTTCTGCTAGACTAAATAAGTAAAATTAATGAACAAAGAGGGTTACAACATGATAAAAGAAGTTTGGAGATACATTGATTCTGGTAATTGTTCACCAGCATATAATATGGCTTTGGACGAAGCGCTTTTAGAATGGCATAGTGAAGGAAAGATTCCTCCAACAATACGATTTTATGGTTGGAATCCGGCAACTCTTTCAATTGGATATTTTCAAAAGGTAGAAAAAGAAATTGATTTAGAAGCTGTAAAAAAATATGGTTTAGGGTTTGTACGAAGACCAACCGGTGGAAGAGGAGTGCTTCACGACCAAGAACTTACATATAGTGTCATTGTTTCAGAGGCGCATCCTGAAATGCCTAAAACTGTAACAGAGGCTTACAGAGTAATATCTGAAGGAATACTAGAGGGCTTTAAAAACCTCGGTCTTGATGCATATTTTGCTATACCGCGGACAGATGAAGAAAAGGCTGGCTTGAAATCACCTCGTTCGGCTGTTTGCTTCGATGCCCCATCATGGTATGAGCTTGTTGTTGAGGGGCGTAAAGTTGCGGGAAGTGCACAAACACGGCAAAAGGGTGTAATTCTTCAGCATGGATCGATACTACTAGATCTTGATGAAGATATGTTATTTAACTTATTCAAGTATCCTAATGATCGTGTAAAAGAGAGAATGCAGCGTGCTTTTAAAAATAAAGCCGTGGCGACAAATGAACTAAGAGCTGAGCCAGTAACAATTGATGAGGCAAAAAAGGCATTTAAAGAAGGCTTCGAAAAAGGCCTTAAAATAGAGCTTGAGTCTTATACATTAACAAGTGAAGAAGAAGCTTATGTAAATGAAATTGCTAAGAATAAGTATGAAAGTGAAGAGTGGAATTTTAAAAGGTAAATGATGAAGAGGCGTGATCTCAAATGATTGCGTCCTTTATTATTTTAGAAGAAGTCAGACTTGTAGAACTTTGACGAAAAGTAATTTTACAAACTTGAAAGTAATGAAAGCTTGATGCAGCAACATTTTCCGACACAAAACATCATGCAAGTGACAAAATTCTTCAAAAATCCCCTTTTTTGCTCATAAATCATTCTAAACCTTTCATTTGCTTTCTTTTTTAATAAGTTATCAATTTGACAAAATGAAAAATAGTTGACCTAAAAACTATATGTAGTATTGTTTGTGAGAAACTAGGCACTATATATTGAATAATGCATTTGGATATGATAAATTAAATCAGGAGATTTACTAGAAAGATAGAGGAGTTGGTACAATGACAGTTGTTACTGAGCAGAAGATGAGCTTAGATGTGGAGAAGCTTAATAAAGATATTAGTGCATTCCCACAAGTTCATCCTATTACAAAAGATATGAAGTTAACTCATAAAGGTGTTTCAAGACTAGTTATGCTAGATCGTTACACATTTAAAGATACGGAAAAAATTACGTTATCTGAAGGGGACTTCGTTGTCTTAACAATTAAAGAAGACCCTAAATTTCCAGCGAGAGGACTTGGGTATATTAAGTCAATCGATTGGGAAGCAAAAACGGCAAGTGTTCTAGTCGATGAGGAGTATAGACACTCACTAGACAAACCTGAGGAAGTGGAAACAGGAATCGTAAAACGCTCGTTAGACGTCATTGAAAAACCACTTGAAATCTTTTACGAACAAATTGCAAAAAGAAATGCAACGGGATTAGCATCGGTTGAAACAACAGAAGAAAAACGTCAAGAATGGTTTGAAAAGTTTTATCAAGAGCTTGTGAATCTAAACTTTATTCCAGCCGGCCGTGTTCTTTATGGAGCTGGTGCAGGAACAGAAGTAACTTATTTTAACTGCTACGTAATGCCATTTGTAAAAGATTCACGTGAAGGAATCTCAGAGCACCGTAAGCAGGTAATGGAAATCATGAGCCGAGGTGGCGGTGTTGGAACGAACGGTTCAACATTACGACCACGAAACACACTTGCAAAAGGTGTTAACGGAAAATCATCTGGTTCGGTTTCATGGTTAGATGATATTGCGAAGTTGACTCATCTTGTTGAGCAGGGTGGATCAAGACGAGGTAGAGTACAATAACGCGTGCCTCGTCTATAAAAAACCTCGTGAATTGCTGGAAACTCTTTATGGTTTAAGTTATTAATTACTTCTAGATCTTCATAATTGAAAGATAATTAACTAGAGGTGAATTAAAAATGATAAAACCATATGATGCATCTGAATTACAAGAATGTAAAATATGTCATTTTCAAATATCTCATAACAAACAAGGGAAGTTCACGTCACATCTAAAGAAAGATGGTCTTACATTAAATGAATACCTTTTAAAACACTATTACCAAGACAATGACTTGAAATGCGCATATGAGTTATGTCGAAGGCTTGTAACATTAAGAAGAGGGAAGCCTAACAAGTTTTGTAGTATTTCATGTGGTGCTAAAGGAAAACCATTAGTTTGCCAAACATGCGGTAAGAAGTTTGAGGCTAAACATAGAGGTACCAAAACCTGTAGTCAAATATGTGCACGAAAGTTAAAATCACAAAAGCTTGCTAATTGGCATCATTCAATGAGCAATGAACAAAAGCAGGAACATTTTAGGACTATAATTAATAAAACAGCAAAAACTAGAAAGTTAAATAAAACTCCTTCTTGGAATAGTGGTAAAACTGGGATTTATAGTAAAGAGACCATAGATAAGATTCGTGCATCTATATTGAAACAAATGGAAAATCAAGTCTTTAAAAAAACAACAATTGAAAGGTTAATGGAGGAGTATTTAAAGAGACTCAATATAAAATACAAATACTCTTTTGTTTTGAAAGGCAGACAATTTGATTTTCTTTTAATAGAGCACAAATTAATTATAGAATGTGATGGTGACTACTGGCATGCAAATCCAAAATTTTATCCTGAACCTATGCAGTGGCAAATACAGAGGATAAAAATAGATATTGAAAAAAATGAGATTGCCTTAAAAAACGGATTTCAAATAGTCCGTTTTTGGGAAGATGACATATTAAATAATTTTGATAATGTAAAATGCATCATACATGACTTACTGGCTACAACGTAACTGGAAACGGTAAGCGTGAATGCTTAAAAACAGTAAGTGGATAAAGACAATCAGCAGCCAAGCTCCTATTATGGAGAAGGTTCAACGACCATCGAAAACACGTCATACATGGCGGAAGTGAGTAGAGTAGGGATTAAGTGATCCCGAAGTGCGAGGGCACTCAGATAGAGTGTAAGATATGGTCTGAACTCTAAGGTGACTTAGAGAGTTGATCTAACGAATCAACGTAACATTTTTATAAGGCGCAAATGATCATGCTGGCAGACTGGCATCCTGACATCATAGAATTCATTATCTCAAAAATGCAAAATCCAAGAATTTTACGTTACCTAATTGAAAACACAAACGATGAAGCGATTAAAAAATACGCTCAAGATAAATTAAAATTCACACCACTAACACAACAAGAAATTGATATGTATCAAGGAATTGTGAACTACAAGCAAATTCCGGGCACAGGTGGATTTAGTGAAAAGATTATTAAAGACGCAGAGTTAAAACTACGTACTGGCGGTACTTACAGTGTTCATAATTCAGAGTTTTTAACAGGAGCAAATATTTCTGTTACTTTAACAAAAGATTTTATGGAAGCCGTTGAGAATGATGCCGAATATGAGCTTCGATTCCCAGATGTAGAGAGCTACACTCAGCAAGAAATGAACAAATACAATGAAAACTGGCATAAAGTTGGGGATGTACGTGAATGGGCGGGTCAAGGCTACAAAGTTCGTACGTACCGCAAAATTAAAGCAAAAGAGCTTTGGAACTTAATTAATATTTGTGCAACGTATTCAGCAGAGCCAGGTATTTTCTTTATAGATAATGCAAACGACATGACAAATGCTAAAGCATATGGTCAACAAGTTGTTGCGACAAATCCGTGTGGCGAGCAACCCCTCGCGCCATATTCCGTTTGTAACTTAGCAGCAGTGAACCTTGCGGAAATGGCAAACAAAGAAACAAAAACTGTTGACTTCGATAAGCTTAGAAAAACAGTTGAAGTTGGTGTGAGAATGCAAGATAACGTAATCGATGCAACTCCATACTTCTTACCAGAAAACAAACATCAAGCTCTAGGTGAGCGTCGTGTCGGTCTTGGTGTAATGGGTCTTCATGACTTACTAATCTATTGTGAAACAGAGTACGGTTCTGAAGAAGGTAATCAGTTAGTAGATAAAGTATTTGAAACGATTGCTACTACTGCATACCGTGCATCTATTGAACTTGCTAAAGAAAAGGGAAGCTTCCCATTCTTAGCTGGTGAACAAGAAGTAGAAACAAATCGTTTAAGAGAAGCATTCACACAAACAGGCTTTATGAGCAAAATGCCTGAAGATATTCGTGAAGGTGTAAAAGAATACGGAATTCGTAATTCACATCTATTGACTGTTGCTCCTACTGGATCCACAGGAACAATGGTTGGCGTCGCAACAGGCCTTGAGCCTTACTTCTCATTCTCTTACTTCCGTAGCGGGCGTTTAGGGAAGTTCATTGAAGTAAAAGCGGATATCGTTCAAGAATATTTAGATCAACATCCAGAAGCAGATGCGAATAACCTACCATCATGGTTCGTATCAGCAATGGAATTAGCACCGGAAGCACATGCTGACGTACAATGTGTTATCCAACGTTGGATTGATAGTTCGATCAGTAAAACTGTAAATGCTCCTAAAGGTTACACAGTTGAGCAAGTTGAAAAAGTGTATGAGCGTTTATATAAAGGTGGAGCAAAAGGCGGTACTGTTTATGTAGATGGTAGCCGTGACACACAAGTACTAACATTAAAAGCAGAAGAAAATACGTTTGATGATAGTGACGAAGAAGTTGTTCCGAAAGAAAAAGGGAAAGTAGTACTTGTAGATACTATAAATGACCTTCGTTCAACAGACGTTACAATTGGTAATGAAGTAGGGAACACTTGCCCGGTTTGTCGTGAAGGTACGGTTGAAGATTTAGGCGGCTGTAACACATGTACGAGCTGTGGAGCACAATTGAAGTGCGGGTTATAATATGAACTTTTAAAAAGGATCTGACCATGTCAGGTCCTTTTTATATGAGGAGGAGTGAAATTCATCATGTCGAAAAATGATGAATTTTATCTATTCGAAGATACGATCCCAATAATCGTAGATAAATCTCAGGAATCGTAGATAAAATGGACAAAATCGAAGATAAACTCCTTATAATCGAAGATAAAAGAACCTCGCAACAGATTTTAATGTCACTTCATTTTAAATACACTACCTGAAAATGCTATAGAAATGAGCGATCAAGTTATTTTCTCATGGAGAATTTGTTCTATACTAGGATCACTCATGAAATTGGGAGTGCTTTCCTAATATTCCTTGTCATTACCCTTAAACTCATGTAAAATTGTAATGATTTCGTTAAAAAAGATCGGCAATTCTGGAGGGGACTACATGCCAACACCTAGTATGGAAGATTATATCGAACAAATTTATTTACTTATTGAAGATAAAGGATATGCACGTGTTTCTGATATTGCAGAAGCATTGGCTGTTCATCCCTCCTCCGTCACAAAAATGGTTCAGAAATTAGATAAAGATGAGTATTTAATTTATGAGAAATATCGCGGACTCGTGTTAACGAATAAAGGGAAGAAAACAGGAAAACGACTAGTTTATCGCCATGAGCTGCTAGAGCAGTTTTTAACTATTATCGGCGTTGATCAAGATAAGATATATAATGATGTTGAAGGTATTGAGCATCATCTAAGTTGGAATGCAATCGATCGAATTGGAGATCTTGTTCAATATTTTGAAGAAAAAGAAGAGAGAATTCAATCACTACGGAATATCCAAAAAAATAATGAAGAGTAAGAAAAGCGGTGAATGATAGTTAATCTACATTCACCGCTTTTTTGTTTGTTCAAAAAGATACTTGGTATAAAAAGTAACCAACTCCTTGTCTGTGTAAAGAAACATTGTAATGATAAGAAAGGTAAAATCACTATTAATGTAGTGGAATATTATTTTGATTATTATCCTGAGAAAGAATTAGAAGCTTTTTTGAAAAAGGGTGCCGCGAGGGTGTGATCCTTTTTCTGCAATGTTCCTTAATGTATTTAACTCTTTAACGCAAGTTAGCAGTAAAGGTTTAAAGTGATAATATCGAAATATGTCGAAAGAAAGTTCTTTTAATATGACAAAAAACGACAATATTAGAATATTTTTTATGTGATAATATTCACTACTTTCATTATATTTTAATAATTTAAAATTTTAACAAGATAATTGGTAGGTGATCAAATGAGTAAAGAACCTATACTTCAAATAAGAGATTTAAAGGTATCCTTTCGTTCTGAAAAAAAGCTGGTCCCAGCAGTTGATGGAATAAGTTTCGAGTTAAATAAAGGCGAAATCTTAGGGATTGTTGGAGAGTCGGGAAGTGGAAAGAGTGTTACATCATTGTCAACAATGGGATTAATACCTAGCCCTCCTGGTGTGATTGAGCATGGTGAAATATTATTTGAAGGTAAAGACCTAACAAAATTTAGTGAAAAAGAAATGCGAGGCATTCGAGGGAATCAGATATCGATGATCTTCCAGGAGCCTATGACATCATTAAACCCATTGTTTACAATAGGCAATCAATTAATTGAAGCTTTAAAGTTACATACAAATCTAGCGAAAAAAGAGGCAAGACTGCGTGCAATTGAATTGCTTAAGTTAGTTGGAATACCAAGAGCAGATGAAATCGTTAATGATTATCCACATCAACTCTCCGGGGGGATGAGGCAAAGGGTAATGATTGCGATGGCGATGGCCTGTAATCCGCAAGTCTTAATCGCGGACGAACCTACAACTGCCCTAGATGTTACGATACAAGCCCAAATTCTATCTCTTATGAAAGATTTAAATGAAAGAATGAATACATCGATTATTTTTATTACTCATGACTTAGGAGTAGTGGCAGAAGTATGTGATAGGGTAATTGTTATGTATTCCGGTCAAATTGTCGAACAAGGTGACGTAAAAACAATCTTGAAAAATCCTAAACATCCATATACAAAGGGATTAATTAAATCGGTTCCTGATATTCGAGGGAAAAAAGATCGGTTATACAGTATACCTGGTAACGTTCCACGACCTGGAAGTATTATAAACGGATGTCGTTTTGCTGCAAGATGTGAGGAAATGTTTGGTCAATGCCAAGAAGAAACACCTCAACTATATAAAATGGAAAAAGAAGATCATAATGTTCGATGCTTTTTGCATAGTGGAAAGGAGGAAGTAGAGAAAAATGACAGAGTTACTTCTTCAAGTTAACGGGTTAAAAAAGTATTTCCCTATAAATGGTGGATTACTTGGCAAAAAGCAAGGTGAAGTGAAAGCGGTTGATGATTTATCTTTCTTCGTTAAAAAGGGCGAAACATTAGGAATCGTAGGTGAAAGTGGTTGTGGGAAATCTACAACAGGCCGATTGCTTATGAGATTAATAGAAGCTAGTGACGGAAGCATCATTTTTGAAGATAAAGATCTTAGGAACCTGTCTAAAACAGAATTAAGAAAAACACGAAGAGACATACAAATGGTTTTCCAGGATCCTTATGCTTCTTTAAATCCGAGACATTCTATTGAAAAAATTTTAGAAGAGCCCCTTATTGTACATGGTATTGGTTCAAAAGAAGAGAGAAAGAAACGAGTTCAAGAGATGTTAGAAATCGTTGGCTTGAGCAGCTACCATGCAAGAAGGTATCCACATCAATTTAGTGGTGGACAACGTCAAAGGATTGGTATTGCGAAAGCGCTTATGACAAAGCCTAAATTAATTATCGCCGATGAGCCGGTGTCAGCATTGGACGTATCCATACAAGCCCAGGTACTAAACTTAATGAAAGATATACAAAATGAGTTTCAACTTACCTATATCTTTATTGCTCATGACCTTGGTGTTGTTCGTCATATTAGTGACCGAGTGGGTGTTATGTATTTAGGTAGATTAATAGAGTTATCTGATAGTGAGGAACTTTATACGAACCCGATGCATCCTTATACACAGGCACTACTATCTGCTGTACCTATCGCAGATCCAGAAAATAATCGTGAGAGAATTACGATTACTGGTGAAATACCAAGTCCATCGAATCCTCCTGCAGGATGCGCCTTTCATACAAGATGCTCAGAATGTATGGACATTTGTAAAACAACTCGACCAGAATATAAAAATATAAATGGTCATTTTGTTGCATGTCATTTATACAATGACTAACATGCAGCATTTATGATAAATAAAAAAATGGGGGTAAGAAAGCGAATGAAAAACAAATCACTCAAGCTGCTACTTATTTCACTATTAGCGATTAGTATGCTTCTAGTTGGATGTAGTGGTAACTCAAACGAAAAAGCTGGTGGCGAAGGACAGTCTTCTAGCGAAGGAGAGAAAAAGGATACTTTAGTTTTTGGACGTGGGGGAGATTCGACATCTCTTGATCCAATTACAACAACTGAAGGTGAAACATTTAAAGTAACTGAAAACATTTTTGAAACCTTAGTTGAATATGGAGAGCAAGATACAACACTTCACCCAGGACTTGCAGAGTCATGGGAAGTTTCAAAAGATGCTCTTACATACACATTAAAGCTACGTCAAGGTGTTAAATTCCATGACGGTACAGATTTTAATGCAGAAGCAGTTGTTTTTAACTTTGAACGTTGGATGAATGGAAATGCAGATGATTTTCCTTACTACACAATGTTTGGGGGATTTAAAGGTGAAGAAGGGCATGTTATTGAGTCTGTTACAGCTGTAGATGAAAATACAGTTCAATTTGTTCTAAACCGCCCACAAGCTCCATTCTTAAAGAACCTAGCAATGTCTCCATTTGGAATCGCTAGTCCGACTGCAGTTGAAGAATCTGGTGACAAATTTAGAGAAAATCCAGTTGGTACTGGTCCATTTAAATTTGTGGAGTGGAAACAAAACGATCGTATTGTACTTGAAAAGAATGAGGATTACTGGTTAGAAGGTTTTCCTAAGTTAAAGCAAGTTATTTTCCGTGTTATTCCTGAAAACTCATCAAGACTCAATGCTTTAACAAATGGTGAAATTGATCTTATGGATGGGTTAAATAATTCAGATGAAGCAACAATTACAGGTAATGATCAGCTTCAATTAATTGAGCGTCCATCGATGAATACTGGATACTTAGGATTTACAGTAAATCGTCCTCCATTTGATAATAAACTTGTACGTCAAGCATTAAACCATGCAGTTGATAAAGAAGCAATTATCGAAGCATTTTATGGTGGTAAAGCAGAAGTTGCAAAGAACCCAATGCCGCCTTCTGTTGAAGGATACAATGATGAGATTGAAGCATATCCTTATGATTTAGAAAAAGCAAAGGAATTATTAGCTGAAGCAGGCTATGCTGATGGATTTGAAATGGATCTTTGGGCTATGCCAGTTGCACGTCCTTATATGCCTGAAGGCATGAAGGTAGCAGAGGTTATCCAAGCGTCATTTGCTGAGATTGGCGTTAAAGCAGAAATTCAATCAGTTGACTGGGCAACTTACTTAGATAAAGCTGCTAAAGGTGAGTTTGACGCTTACATGTTAGGTTGGACTGGTGATAATGGAGATCCTGATAACTTCTTATACACACTTTTAGACAAAGATAGTATTGGAAGTAACAACTATTCTTATTACAGTAATGATGAGCTTCATGATGTATTAATTAAAGCTCAAACTGAAACAGAGCAAAACACAAGAAATGATTTATACAAACAAGCTCAAGAAATCATTCATGATGATGCACCATGGGTACCATTGGTTCACTCAACACCGTTATTAGCAGGAACTAGTGATTTAGTAAATTATTTACCACATCCAACTGGTTCTGAGGCATTAACGAAAGTTGAATTTAAATAATCATGTAAAGAAAGGGGAGCTCTGTCTCCCCTTTTGTTAAGCAAAATATTGATAGTTTCTACAAAAAGAGGTGAGCAATATGTTTTCTTATACAGTCCGTCGTGTTTTTTCACTTATACCCGTATTGTTTGGAATGACATTAGTTGTGTTTGCAATAATACGTGCTATACCAGGTGATCCAGCGCAGGTTATTCTTGGACAAAAGGCTACGAAAGAGGCCATTGCTACATTAACGACAGAACTAGGATTAGATAAACCATGGTATATCCAATATGTGGATTATATAAAAGCACTTTTGACAGGAGATCTTGGAACCTCCCTTAGAACTAGGGGTCCAATTAATGAGGAAATTTGGCCGTACTTAGCTGCAACGATTGAACTAACGATCGTGGCGATGATAATCGCTATATTTATAGGGGTAAATGCAGGTATTATTAGTGCATGGTTCTCAAATTCATGGTTTGATTATTTAGCTATGATCTTGGCGTTAGTTGGTGTATCAATGCCAATTTTCTGGCTTGGCTTAATGGAGCAATGGGCGTTTTCGATAGAGTTAGGATGGTTGCCTTCAACAGGAAGAGAAGATGTTAGGAACCCGATAACCGCCATAACGAATATTTATATGAT
This sequence comes from Metabacillus sp. YM-086, assembly GCF_048059995.1. Lineage (NCBI taxonomy): Bacteria > Bacillati > Bacillota > Bacilli > Caryophanales > Bacillaceae > Metabacillus > Metabacillus sp. YM-086. Next base: position 67,716 of record NZ_JBLUOI010000012.1, read on the forward strand.
CGATACCTTGCTTCAGGGCAGGACAGATCAATTTGTTCAGGTACTACAGCACCTTATCCTTCCAAGTTTGGCATTAGCTACAATACCGATGGCGATTATCGCAAGAATGACTCGTTCTACAATGTTGGAAGTAATGAAATCTGATTATATTCGTACAGCTAGAGCAAAAGGTCTAAAAATGTTCTGGGTTGTTTATAAACATGCTTTAAAAAATGCTATTATTCCAGTTCTAACTGTAATTGGTTTGCAAACAGGTCTGTTATTAGGTGGAGCCATTTTAACAGAAACGATTTTCGGTTGGCCGGGAATTGGTCGTTATTTATATGATGCAATCGGTTATCGAGATTATCCAGTTATACAATCAGGAATCTTAGTCATTGCAGCCATTTTTATTTTAATCAATTTAATCGTCGATTTATTATATGCTGTCGTTGATCCACGTATAAAATATCATCAATAATTAGAATGGGGGGATAATTGTGGCAGAGTTAGCAAAAAACACTCCAAATCCTTTGAATACCGCTGTTGAGGAACAAGTAACACCACCTTGGAAAGAGGCTTGGAAATCCTTCTGTAAAAATAAATTAGCGCTTGTTGGTCTTGGGATTGTTATCTTTTTTATCATTCTGGCCATATTGGCGCCTGTTATTGCTCCTTATGGCTTTAAGGAACAGGAATTATCAAAACGACTGTTAGCACCATCAAGTGAGCATTGGTTTGGAACAGATGATTTCGGGCGTGATATTCTCTCAAGAATTCTCTATGGTGCTCGAATTTCGCTGTGGGTTGGTTTCTTTTCTGTATTAGGTTCTGCGATTTTTGGTACACTTTTAGGGATTATTGCAGGCTATTATGGACGTTGGGTCGATTCAATTATTTCAAGAATCTTTGATATTATGCTTGCCTTTCCAAGTATTTTATTAGCGATAGCTGTAGTAGCGATCCTTGGACCATCTTTACAAAATGCTTTAATTGCAATTGCTATTATAAATATTCCTAACTTTGGTCGTCTGGTTAGATCAAAGGTTTTGAGTGTGAAACAAGAAGAGTATATTATGGCAGCAAGGGCAGTAGGGATGAAGGATAGCAGAATCCTATTTAGACATATCCTGCCGAATAGTATGACGCCCATCATTGTACAAGCAACACTAGCTATCGCAACAGCTATCATTGAAGCTGCAGCTCTAGGTTTCCTAGGGTTAGGAGCACAAGCACCAAATCCGGAGTGGGGAAAAATGCTGTCAGATTCTAAGCAGTACCTTGTACAAGCGCCATGGACACTTTTCTTTCCTGGATTAGCGATTATGTTAACAGTACTAGGGTTTAATTTAATGGGTGATGGTTTACGAGATGTTCTTGATCCAAAAATGAAACAATAAAGTCTTTAGGAAAAACCCTTTTATTGATAAGGGTTTTTTCTTTGAGTTTATGTTTTATAGCTAGTAAGTTTGAAAGGTCATCTCAAAATATAAGTACATGGTGTAAATGATTCCCCTAAATGATGATTGATGGTCTATTTTCATTTCCCTGCTCTTACACTATTAGAGGGAAGGGGAGAGGCCGATGCAAATTGATGGTGTTTTCTCAGGTGGGGGTATTAAAGGGTTTGCGCTCATTGGTGCCTATCAGGCGATTGAAAAAAGGGGATATCAATTTAAAAGGCTAGCTGGTACAAGTGCAGGTTCTATTATTTCTGCATTCATTATTGCAGGTTATACAAGTGATGAAATTTTGAAGATAATGGATGAAGTAGATTTGAAAATGTTTTTGGATGAACGTAAATCTCTTCTGCCTTTACCATTTACGAAATGGCTCTCATTATATTGGAATCTTGGGTTATATAAAGGGAATAAATTAGAGGAATGGCTATGTCAGAGGCTAAAAGAAAGAGGTATTTCCACGTTTGCTGATATAGCACCGGGGAGTTTAAGAGTTATTGCTTCTGATTTAACCAATGGAAGGTTGATTGTTATACCTGATGATCTCCATCAGTACGGTATTAACTCACAATCCTTTTCTGTGGCAAAGGCAGTGCGCATGAGTTGTAGCTTACCTTATTTTTTTGAACCTGTTAAGTTGAATACTTCTAAGGGGGCTACTATATTTGTAGATGGGGGAGTTCTTAGCAATTTCCCGATTTGGCTATTTTATCAGCAGGATAAGCCTTTTAAAACAAGGCCGGTTCTTGGCGTAAAGCTTAGTTATAGTGAAAAAGAACGACCTAAAAAGAAGATTAATAATGCAATTGATTTATTTGGAGCATTATTTGAAACAATGAAGGAAGCACATGATGGGCGGCATATTTCAAGACGACATGAAAAAGATATGGTGTTTATCCCTGTTGAGGATATTGTAACAACCGAATTTGAATTAAATGAACAAAAAAAACTAGCCCTTATAGAGCTAGGTAGAAACAGAACGAATGAATTTCTAAAGAAGTGGTCTTTTTAGAAAAACGCTCTGTTTTTCTTTTTGCCTTTTTTTCCTTCTATGACAGTTAAATGAGAAGGAGTTTGTTTTTTCTTTTTGATTGCAGAGGATTTTCTTGCCTTTTTAGCTTGTGAAATGTTTTTGACATTAGAAGACTTCGTGCTACGGTCGTCAAAACGTCTTTTAGATTGCTTTGCAGCTTTCATATAAGAGGAATGTTCTTTGCCCATTCTTCTTTTTGAAAATAATCGATAAACAAGATAGATTAAACCAGCAATAGCAGCATAGATGGCGATTTGTTTTAAAAGCCATAGAGGATCAGATACTAACGTTGTAATAAAACCAATAACCCCTAAAGAGATAACAATCATGACAATCCAATTCACACGACGATTCATTTGACCACCTCCAAGAAAAGATACCAATCAAAGTAGATTATAATTAGACAATTTGTTCTGTAGATGTTTCTGTCTCTTTTTCCATCCGAATTAATTCATTAAAGCTTGCAATCGCCACTTCAACTTGATCGTTTGTAGGCTCCTTTGTTGTTAACAGTTGTAACCAGAGTCCTGGATATCCTAAATAGCGTAACACTGGTAGTTCACGAACTTTATTCGTTAGCTGTAACACTTCGAAGGAAATACCTAATACAACAGGTATCAAGGCTAGTCTGTTCACGATTCGCAGCCATAGAGGATCAGTCGGGACAAGAGTGTAAACAAACACACCCACAATCACGGTGAATAAAATAAAGCTACTACCACATCTGTAGTGCAACCTGGATTGACTTTGGACATTTTCAACTGTTAATTCCAAGTCGTTTTCATAAGTATTAATTACTTTATGCTCTGCACCGTGGTATTGAAACACCCTCCTAATTAAAGGTGTAAAAGATATAGCATATATATATGCTAATAGTAACACAAGTTTGAAAGCGCCTTCTAAGAGAATTTGCCCGAAGTCTGATGATATAAGGGGGCGGAAAAATTCGGCTAAAAAAACGGGTAGAAGAGTAAAAATCACTTTTCCAAAGAAAAATGAAAGGACCCCGACTGCTGCAATTCCCAGCCACATCGTAAGCTTTGAATCATTCTGTTTCTCAGCTAACATTTTTTCGTCATTTTCAGGATCTACTTCAAAACGTTCAGTAGCAAAATTTAGATGCTTTGAACCATTTGCACTTGCTTCGATAATGGCAACAATACCTCTTAAAAAGGGTATTTTTTTTAGTTTTGATAAAACAGGTTGATTTTTTCTAGGTAAATGAAAATAATCAATTGAGTTATCGTTTCGTCGAATGGCTGTTACATAATGATGCTTACCACCAAACATAACACCCTCGACAACAGCTTGCCCACCATATGCAGGCTTGTTTTGATTTGACATATGACACCAACCTATCTATTCCTAATTCTAAATTAAAGTAAACAACGTCTAATACAATGTTTAGCTATTATCTCTATAATACAGAATTTGAAAGGAAACCTCTAGAGCGATGTTTAGAAATGAACAATATGATTGCGTATTTCTTCTTCTGTTCATGGTTGGATTTTTTGTCAAAATAAAACCTTAGCCCCCATGTCATCTTCGTTAGTGTAACCAATAGCCTGGAAAACATTCCTTTATTTACATTATACCCATGCATTTTCCTGCTAGACATGGAATTTCCATTTTATTTGAAAATTATCTCGACTTGGTGCACGTAAACTTCCTTAGGTCATCTGTGCTTTTTTGTGCACCAACACCTCTAATATAGTCTTTTAAAATTTCTTCAACAAAAAACTGTATTTCTAAAAACATGGACAATCAAAAAATTGGACATAGTAATAATGGAGGTGTTGGAAAATGGCGGATAAAAAGAAACAAAATGATGATGAACAAAAGCTAGAGGATAACCCTAAATTAGAACAAAACAAAAAAGAAGAACCAATGTCAACGGTCGGAAAAACGATAACTACAGGTTTTGTTGGAGGTGTATTTTGGAGCTTGTTAGCATACTTTTCTTATATTTTAAATTTTACGGAAATTAGTCCTAACTTAATTCTGCAACCATTTGCATTAGGTGATTGGAAGGATAGAACATTAGGGCATCTAATAAGCATCGTTATACTGGGACTGGTGTCTATCGGTGTAGCATTAGCTTATTTTGCTATACTGAAACGATTTAAATCCTTGTGGATTGGTGTTGCATTTGGTGGGGCCTTGTGGGCATTAGTTTTCTTTGTTTTAAATCCAATCTTTCCAAATTTGGATACGGTTTTTGAACTGCCTCGTGGAACTGTTGTTACTACATTATGTCTTTATATTCTATACGGTGCATTTGTTGGATACTCAATTTCATTTGATTACAATGAATTTCAAGCTAATCCTGAAAGCTGAACGAAACAATAGTAGAGATGTGTTCAGATATGATAGAATGTTCATGTGATGAACATTCTTTTTTTATTCTATTATGTATAAGCTTATGTTGAAGCTTATTTGTTAATTGTAGCAGTGGGAAGTTGCTCCTATGCGATATTAACAGATTGTTTAACTTAAGGATTAACTGTGAGGTGTAAGAGAGTCATGAAGGTTTTAGTTATTAATGGGCCGAACCTAAATAGGCTTGGATTAAGAGAACCTGAAATATACGGTTCAAAAACATTAACAGATCTTGAGAAAGACCTTTTAACAATTGGTGAAAAAGTAAATTGTGAAGTTACATGCTTTCAATCAAATCATGAAGGAGATTTAATTGATGCAATTCATGAAGCAAATGAGCAATATCATGGTATTGTTATAAACCCTGGTGCTTTTACACATTATAGTTATGCAATACGAGATGCGATTGCGAGCATCTCTCTACCAGTCATTGAAGTACATATCTCAAATATCCATGCTAGAGAGGAATTCAGACATACATCTGTAACAGCACCGGTCACAGTTGGGCAAATTATTGGGCTTGGCTTTAAAGGATATGAGCTGGCGATTTTAGCATTAAAAGAACGAATTGGAGGGTAAAATATGAAACTTGAAAAAATTCGTCAACGTTTTAAAGAATTATCAATTGATGGTCTTTTAATAACGAGCAGTTATAATAGAAGATATATGACTGGCTTTACAGGTACGGCTGGTGTGGTTGTCATTTCTGAAGACAAAGCAGTTTTTATAACAGACTTCCGTTATACAGAGCAAGCAGCAAAGGAAATCGAAGGCTTTGAAATTGTTCAGCATACTGGCCCAATTATTGAGGAGGTAGCTGATCAAGTTGAAAAGCTAGGTATAAAACGACTTGGTTTTGAACAGGATTCTTTAACTTATCAATTATTTTCTTCATACAAAGAAGCATTAAAGAGCAGTGAATTTATTCCAGTTTCAGGTGCTGTGGAAAAGTTACGCTTGATTAAGTCACCAGCAGAGATTAAGATATTAAAGGAAGCTGCTGAAATAGCGGATGCGGCTTATAAACACATTTTAACTTACATAAAACCAGGGTTAAAAGAAATTGATGTGGCAAATGAGCTTGAATTTTTCATGAGAAAAAACGGAGCTGTTTCATCATCTTTTGACATCATTGTAGCCTCAGGATATCGCTCGGCCTTACCTCATGGTGTAGCGAGTGAAAAGGAAATTGAAAAAGGTGATTTTGTAACACTTGACTTTGGTGCATACTACAAAGGATACTGTTCAGATATTACTAGAACGTTTGCAGTAGGTGAACCAAGTGACGAGTTAAAGAAAATTTATTCGATTGTTCTAGAGGCTCAATTACGGGGCATGAACGGCATTAAGCCAGGTTTAACTGGTAAACAAGCAGATGCCTTAACACGTGACTACATAAAAGAGCAAGGATACGGGGAGTACTTTGGTCATTCTACCGGACATGGTCTTGGTATGGAGGTTCATGAAGGTCCAGCCCTTTCCTTTAAATCGGATACAGTTCTTGAGCAAGGAATGGTTGTCACGGTTGAACCGGGAATCTATGTAGCCGGCCTTGGTGGAGTAAGAATTGAAGATGATACAGTAATCACGGAAAAAGGAAATGAGTCTTTAACTCATTCACCGAAAGATCTTATTATTTTATAATAGGAAACATCTTTTTATATAAAAGAATGATGTAAATATTCGTTTACCATTCCTTATTTATATATCACTAGGAGGATTTTTTTAATGATTTCAGTAAATGATTTTCGCACAGGTTTAACAATTGAGGTAGATAACGGCATTTGGCGTGTAATGGATTTCCAGCACGTTAAACCTGGAAAAGGAGCAGCGTTTGTTCGCTCAAAATTACGTAACTTACGTACAGGTGCTGTTCAAGAAAAAACATTCCGTGCGGGTGAAAAAGTAGCAAAAGCGCAAATTGAAACACGCAGAATGCAATATTTATATGCAAATGGCGACCAACATGCTTTTATGGATACAGAAACATATGACCAAATTGAATTAAACTCTACTCAAATTGAGTATGAATTAAAATTTTTAAAAGAAAATATGGAAGTTCAAATTGTAATGTTTGGTACAGAAACTCTAGGGGTGGAATTACCAAATTCAGTTGAATTAGAAGTAACAGAAACAGAACCTGGTATTAAAGGAGACACTGCTTCTGGTGGAACTAAACCAGCTACTCTAGAAACTGGTTTAACAGTTCAAGTTCCGTTCTTTATCAACCAAGGTGATCGTTTAATCATTAACACAACTGAAGCTTCTTATGTTTCGCGTGCATAAATTAAGTTAATAGTAGGGAAAAGAGGTGCAGAGTATGCATCTCTTTTTTTGTGAAACAAAGAAAATCGGGTGGTGCACTGGCACCGCCCGATTTTTTTTCTGTCTAATTTTTCTCTTTGCAGCATATGTTGTACAAACTGTGTTTTAGGAGGACAACATGAAACGATTATTCTCTCACATTGATTCTACTGTTATGACAATGGCTGGACTGAGGTTTTTATCTGCTTCAATTGAACTTACAGCTGCGATATTAATGCTTCTCTTTAATGATGTAAAGAAGGCTGTTACGATCAATTCTTTGTTAGCAATTGTAGGTCCAGTCATTTTTATTGTAACAATGACGATTGGAATCTTTCACATTGCTGATCAATTATCTTATGCCAAATTATTATTTATTGGTCTTGGGGTGTTCTTTATCTTATTTGGAATCTATAAGTGAACGTGTCTACTTCCTACAAAACATTATGTAAATAAGTAATGATTATGGTCAAGCCTGCATACATTAGAGTAACGAATAGGTTAATAGGAGGAAGCGGTATGAAGGAAATGATAGAAATGCTTCCGGAATCGATTAGTAAAGAACTTGTGAAGCTTCACCCTGCAAGTCTGTCTCGAATAGAAGAAATCCGAATACGTGTTATGAAAAGAGTTGAAGTGATTATTGCTGGAAAGCCTGTCTTTCTTTCTTATAACACAACCTATGAGGATTCAATCAATCTATTAAATGAGCTTAGTCATTACTCCATTTACACATTAGAGGATGAATTAAAAAAGGGTTATATTACCGTCCGCGGGGGACATCGTGTTGGTTTATCAGGACGAGTCATTACAGAAAATGGACGAGTCAAAGCCATTCGTGATGTAACTTCGTTTAATATCCGAATCGCAAAAGAAAAGATAGGTATCGCTGAGAAATATATTCCCTATCTTTATCAACAAAAATGGTTGAACACATTAATTATTGGCCCTCCTCAAACAGGAAAAACGACTCTATTAAGAGATTTTGCTCGCTTAATTAGTAGTGGATATCAACAAATTGAATCCAAAAAAGTAGGAATTGTTGATGAAAGATCGGAAATTGCCGGGTGTGTAAAGGGTGTTCCACAGCATCAATTAGGTGAACGTGTGGATGTTCTTGATGCTTGTCCAAAGGCTGAAGGAATGATGATGATGATCAGGTCAATGAGTCCTGATGTGTTAGTTGTTGATGAAATTGGTACGTTAGAGGATGCAGAAGCTGTAATGGAGGCTGTTCATGCGGGAGTTCAATTATTTGTAACGGTACATGGATACCGTGCAAGTGAGTTGTTGAATCGGCCAAGCTTAAAAGCGTTATTTGAAGCCAACGTCTTTGATCGTTATGTAGAGCTAACTAGAAGGGATGGCCCAGGAACGGTTCAACAAATAGTAAACAATCATGGTCAACACTTACTAAAAAAGGAAGTGTTACATAAATGATCAAATGGGTAGGTGCGATCCTCATTGTCATTGCAACAACCTGGGTGGGTTTTGAAGCGGCAAAGCACTTGAGTCAAAGGACGCGGCAACTAAGGCAGCTTAAGGTTGCATTACAATCACTGGAGGCAGAAATTATGTACGGCCATACCTCTCTTATTGTTGCGTCCCAAAATATCTCAAAGCAGCTGCCTAAGCCGTTATCATGGTTTTTTGAACAGTTTGCTAAAAAGCTGGTTAAGGGTCATACAAGTGTCAAAGGGGCTTGGGAGGAGAGTCTTCAAGAAATTTGGCGTTTTACAGCGTTTAAGCAAGGAGAGTACGAAGTCCTAAAGCAATTTGGGGAAACTTTAGGACAGCATGATCGTGTTTCACAGCAGAAGCATATAAAGTTAGCGCTTTCTCATTTAGAAAGGGAAGAAGCAGATGCAATTGACCGTCAAAATCGCTATGAAAAAATGGTGAAAAGCTTGGGTGTATTATCAGGGTTATTATTAGTCATTTTATTGATGTAGAAGTGGAAGGGAGTCGTCTTTAGGTGGGTGTAGATATTAACACGATCTTTCAAATTGCCGGGATAGGAATCGTCGTTGCATTTCTCCACACAATTTTAGATCAAATGGGAAAAAAAGAATACGCACAATGGGTTACACTCATTGGCTTTATTTATATCTTATTCATGGTTGCATCTATAGTAGATGATCTATTCAAGAAGATAAAATCTGTCTTTCTTTTCCAAGGGTAAGGGGGGCGGCCACTATCGAAATTATTCAAATCGTAGGACTAGGGCTAATTGCAACCTTTCTTGCACTGATCGTAAAAGAACAAAAGCCGACCTTCGCTTTTATGCTTGTTGTGTTTGTCGGCTGTGTTATTTTTCTGTTTTTGATAGATCAGGTGTATGAAATCGTTCGGATGGTAGAACGAATTGCATTTAACGCAAATGTGAATCTCATTTATGTGGAAACTATTTTAAAAATCATTGGAATTGCTTATATCGCAGAATTTGGTGCACAGATCACGAAAGATGCTGGACAAGGTGCCATCGCTTCTAAGATTGAATTAGGAGGGAAGATTCTCATATTAACAATGGCGATTCCAATTTTAACGGTCATTATTGAAACAGTCCTTGGGATGATACCTGGAACTTAATTTTACCTGTTATAGGGCTAAAGCGCCCTAATCACTCATCTCTGACCTCTCAGGCAGTAGGAAACAATCAAGAATCAACTAGTAAATCACAACAATTAATACTCTATTTGACATGTTTTAGTGGAGGTGTATGAATGAGAGCATTTCTTAATATCTTACTCTTTCTTTCTATTTTTCTTGCGATCCCAATAAGTGTACAAGCCTCCACGACAGCACCTCAGGAAACCGAAGATCCGGGAATGGAATTGAACACAGAAACATTTGTAAATGAACAGGTTGAGAAACTTGATGTCACCGACATTAAATCCTATTGGGATGCGGTGATGACGGAATACGGGGGGTTTTTACCAGAAAGTCAGAAAGGGAGCTTACTTCAATTTTTAAGTGGGGAAAAAGAGCTTTCCTTTCAAGAATGGATGAAGGCATTTCTCAAGTTTTTGTTTCATGAATTAATTGCTAATGGAAAGCTGCTAGGCACATTAATATTATTAACCATTTTTAGTATGCTGCTTCAATTACTACAAAATGCTTTTAACCAAAGTACAGTAAGTAAAGTGGCATACGCATTGGTATACATGGTGTTAATTATTATTGCACTGAACAGTTTTCATGTTGCGATTGAATATACAACCAATGCGATAGAGTCAATGACAAATTTTATTTTAGCTCTTATACCGTTGTTATTAGCCTTAATGGCTTCATCAGGGGGAATCATTTCAGCGGCATTTTTCCATCCAGTAATTATTTTTTTAATGAACACTAGCGGATTATTAATCCAAAATGTAGTCTTACCGCTTCTGTTCTTATCGGCTTTATTAAGTATTGTTAGTACGTTAACAGATCAATATAAAGTAACTCAGCTAGCAGGACTGCTAAGAAATATAAGCATCGGTTTACTTGCTTCATTTCTAACCATTTTTCTTGGGGTGATATCCGTCCAAGGGGCATCTGCAGCTGTGTCAGATGGAATCACCATTCGTACAGCAAAGTTTATTACTGGAAACTTTATACCAGTACTAGGTCGGATGTTTACTGATGCAACTGATACAGTAATCAGTGCTTCAGTTTTATTAAAGAATACAGTGGGTGTAATCGGGGTAGCGATTCTCTTAGTTATTGCCGCATTTCCAGCGATTAAAGTATTATCTCTAGCCTTTATTTATAAATTTGCTGCATCTATCCTTCAGCCGCTTGGCGGAGGCCCAGTTATTACCTGTTTAGATATTATTAGTAAAAGTGTTATTTATATCTTTGCAGCATTGGCAATCGTTTCTCTTATGTTTTTCTTGAGCTTAACGGTGATCATTGCAGCAGGAAATCTAACGATGATGATGCGATAAAGGAGGAATCTAGGATGTCATTTTTAACAGAATGGATTACCAATATTATCGTGTTTATTTTACTGGCTGTTGTCATTGACTTGCTTCTACCAAATTCATCTATGCAGAAATATGCAAAGATGGTTATCAGTTTATTGCTAATCATTGTCATTATTAACCCAATCTTTAAAATATTTTCTGCTGATATGAATGAGGTTTTGAGTGAATTTAGATTGCAAGCTTCTTCAGAAGGTGAAAATGGAAAAAATTTAATAGAATTTCAGAAAAAAGAAATACAAGCCTCACAACGTGCATATATTTTAAAACAAATGGCTGTCCAAATGAAAACGATGGCAGAAGAGGAGCTGGTGCAAAGTTATGATGTCATGATTGATACGATCCACCTTTCCGAAAACAAACAAGTAGAAGAAATCAATTCTCAAAAAGACTTGCAACATATTCAGGTCATATTAAAACCAAATGTAGCAAAAGAAGCGGCAGAGGATGGGGCGGTTGAAGTTGTTCAGCCTGTATCCATAGATACTACAAGTGAATTAGTAAAAGAAGAACTAGTTGATGAAAATCAACTATCAAAAATGGTAGCATCATTGGCTGAAATTTGGGAAGTTGAAGAAGAAAAAATCTCAATTGACTTGGAAAGGGGGGAGGAGTCATTAAATGAGTAATAAAGAAAGCTTCATTGATAAGCTAAAGTCAATGCTTGGTCAATCAGATTCTAAAAAACCATCAAAATATCATTATTTTATTCTCGTATTCGTGCTAGGCGTAGCATTCATGCTGTTTAGTAATCTTTTTACAGGTAGTGAGGATTCAGTACAAAATGCACTACCGGTCACATCTAGTACTGAGGAAGCTGAAAGTACAGAAGTGTTTAAGCAGGCAAAGGGTGATACGACTGGCTCCATCTCTGATTATGAGGCTGAATACGAAAACCAATTAAAAGAAGTGCTTGAAACAGTCTCAGGTGTAGGAAATGTACATGTTGTTGTAAATGTTGATTCAACAGCAAAGAAAATAATTGAAAAAAACAGCGTTTCCCAAAGCCAAACAACAACAGAAACGGATCGTGAAGGTGGGAAACGAGAAGTGGAAGATCAATCAATAGATGAACAAGTTGTCATCATCCAGGATGGTGAAAAAGAGACTCCAATTATTGTTCAAACACAAAAGCCGGAAATTCGTGGGGTTCTAATTGTTGCCGAGGGTGCTGACAACATTCATATAAAAAAAACAATAGTAGAGTCAGTTACACGGGTGTTAGGAGTACCTAGTCATCGAGTAGCTGTAGCATCGAAAAAAATGAAGGAGGATGAATAGATGATGTTGAAAAAACAAACGGTTTGGTTATTAACAATGTTAAGTTTAGTGGTGGTATTATCAGTTTATTATGTAACATCTCCTGAAGGTGGAACAAGTAATATCGTAATGACAGGAGAAGATCAAGAAGTTAGTGAAAATGCAACAGCTGAAGAAGCTGCCGAAGAGCAACCTGCAGAAGAAGGAACTGAAGGTGAAAATACTGAGGGTGAAGCAACTGAAGGCGAAGGCACAGAAGCAGGAGAAGAAGCTGATGTTCAAACAGAAGAGTTAGAAGATGGAACAGTAATCTCTAGTGTTTCTAGTGATGAGTTATTCACAGAATTACGTTTGCAATTAGATGATCAACGTAATGAAATGAAAGAGCAATTGCAAGCTATTGTAGCTAGCAATGACGCGTCAGCGGAAGAAAAAAGTGATGCTTATGACGAGATGGAAGCTTTAAATGATGCAGCGCGTAAAGAAATGCTTTTAGAAACTTTAATCAAATCAAAAGGCTTTGACGATGCGCTAGTACGTGCTGAAGGAAATGATGTGAAAATTACGATTAAAGCAGAAGAGCATAGTAAAACAGCTGCAAATGAAATCATGCTACTAGTAAGAGATGAAATGGAAAACATGGAAGATGTTATTGTTACCTTCCAACCAGTAAGAGATAAATAATTTTTAAAAATAACCAAAAAGGTTAGCCCTAAAATGATAGGGCTAACCTTTTTACCATCTTATTCTGTTTTTAGAAACGATTAAATATAGCACTATACTAAAATAAATCTACTTATTACCGGTAGAAACGAAAAGAAATGGGTAGAATTATTGTTGAATTTCTTCTCACATGTACTGTAAGATGGTATTATGGGACTAAGTTTTAGTACTAGATTATAAATTAGCAGATCATGTACTACGCATGATCAATGAATTAAAGGGGTGCCTAAGCATGCTAAAAATACAAGAAATAAGAGAAATGATTAAATTAATTGATCAATCTTCTATTAATGAATTTACATTTGAACAAGATGGTTCCAAAATAAAAATGAAAAAGCAATCACAGGAAGTTGAAACAGTTGTAAGAAATGTAGTAGCCGCTCCACCAGTGGAAGCAGTGTCTACACAACCACAACCTGTCCCAACTCAACAGCCTGTTCAAGAGGCTTCTGCACCAAAAACAGAAGAGACTAAAGCTGACACATCAAACTTACATAAGATCACTTCTCCAATGGTAGGAACATTCTATGCAGCTTCTTCACCTGAAGCAGGAAATTATGTATCAGTTGGTTCAAAGGTGACGAATGACACTGTTGTATGTATTGTAGAAGCGATGAAACTCTTTAATGAAATCGAAGCTGAAGTAAAGGGTGAGATCGTCGAAATACTAGCAGAGAATGGACAACTAGTTGAATATGGTCAACCTTTATTCTTAGTTAAGCCTGAATAAGGAGCATATAATATGATTAAGAAAATACTAATTGCAAATCGAGGAGAAATAGCTGTTCGAATTATTCGTGCATGCAAAGAGCTTGAGATTGAAACCGTAGCTGTATTTTCCGAAGCAGACCGTGAAGCTTTGCATGTACAGCTTGCTGATGAAGCATATTGTATCGGACCAACTGCTTCAAAGGACAGCTACTTAAACTTTACAAATATTATTAGTGTAGCAAAGCTTACTGAAAGTGATGCTATTCATCCTGGATATGGATTCTTAGCTGAAAATGCTGATTTTGCAGAGCTCTGTAAAGAAGTAAACATCACTTTTATCGGACCAAGTGCAGAAGCAATCTCGAAAATGGGAACAAAAGATGTTGCGCGTGAGACAATGCGTGAGGCTGGAGTTCCGATTGTTCCAGGTTCAAGAGGTATTATTGAAAGCATTGATGATGCCAAAAAACTAGCAAATGAAATGGGATATCCTGTTATAATTAAAGCGACAGCTGGCGGTGGCGGAAAAGGGATTCGTGTTGCAAAAGATGAGCAAGCTTTAGTAAAAGGAATCGAAATTACCCAACAAGAAGCTGCTACAGCATTCGGGAATCCAGGTGTATATATCGAAAAGTACATTGAAGATTTCCGCCATGTTGAAATCCAGGTGTTAGCAGATAGCCATGGCAATACAATCCACTTAGGAGAGCGTGATTGCTCAATCCAAAGAAGACTTCAGAAATTAATTGAAGAAACACCATCTCCTGCGCTAACTGAAGAAATTCGAGCAGAAATGGGTGATGCAGCCGTAAAAGCGGCAGAAGCTGTTGCTTATACTGGTGCAGGAACAGTCGAGTTTATTTTTGATCATGTGAACAAGAAGTTTTACTTTATGGAAATGAATACGCGTATTCAGGTGGAGCACCCAGTAACAGAAATGGTAACAGGAATTGACTTAATAAAAGAACAAATTAAAGTTGCTTCTGGTGAAAAATTATCAGTTACACAAGATGAAGTTACGTTTAATGGGTGGTCAATTGAATGTCGTATTAACGCAGAAAATCCTGAAAAGAACTTCATGCCGTCACCTGGTAAGATTCAGATGTACTTGCCGCCGGGTGGTTTGGGTGTTAGAGTGGACTCAGCGGTCTACCCTGGTTACTCTATTCCACCGTATTATGATTCAATGATTGCGAAACTTATTACTTACGGTGCAACTAGAGAAGAAGCAATTTCTCGAATGAAGCGTGCTTTGAGTGAATTTGTAATTGAGGGAATATCGACAACCATTCCATTCCATTTGAGACTGCTTGAGCATGAAAAGTTTGTAAGTGGAGATTTTAATACGAAATTCTTAGAATTGCATAAGGTTATGGAGTCATAAAATTACACGGAGGTGCTGATTCTTGAAAGATACTAATAATGTTTTAGAGATGAATCCTGAAAACAACGGTTTAGGTAAGGTCGAGATTGCTCCTGAGGTAATTGAAGTCATTGCAGGTATTGCGGCTTCAGAAATTGAAGGAGTAGCATCAATGCGTGGTAATTTTGCTGCAGGTGTTGTTGAGAGACTTGGAAAGAAAAATCACGGAAAAGGTGTAAAAGTTGATTTAACTGAAGAAGGAATTATTATCGAAGTTTACTGTGTCATGATCTTCGGAGTTTCTATTCCAACTGTTGCTCAAAAAATTCAAGACAATATCCGCCAAGCGTTGTTAAATATGACAGCTTTAGAGGTGAATGAAGTCAATATTCACGTTGTTGGTGTCCAATTTGAGACAAAAACAAATGAGGTAGAAGTAGATCAAGAAATGTAACATTTCATACTTCTATTAAAGATATATGTGTCTGTGAGCCAAAGGATCTTCCTTTGGTTTCTTTTTTTGTATGATAAGATGGTAGGGTTGACTGGATGTTTGTATAGACAAATAACTGGTTTGAGTCAGGTATTTCTTACATGAAACCGTATCAGGTGATTATAGAATCTTTATGACTGGTTATATTGATAATAGAGCAATATTCTTATCAACCTGAATGCTTTTACCTAATTGAATAGATTATAGTTTTAAACAGTAATGGAAAAGGAAACATCAAATTTAAAACAACGAATGTTTTTTATAAAAAAAGCCTTTTCATTCGGGTATTCCTAAAAAACAGGTGATTTCTGAATGAATATGTTTGTGAGATATGTTATGATCACATTATGACATTCGACATTTTTTAACATTAAAGGAGCAAGTAAAGGATGAAACGAAGAACAGCAAGAGAAAAGGCCCTTCAAGCGCTTTTTCAAGTGAATGTAAGTAATACAGATCCCAATGAAGCAATAGAACATGCTTTAGATGAAGAACGTTCTAATGAATTTATGAATCAACTTGTTTTCGGAACAATTGAGCATGAAAAAGAGCTTGATGAGCTAATAAGTCCGCATCTAGTAAACTGGACAATTGATCGCTTGGCAAACATAGATAAAACCATTCTTCGTATGGCTGCCTATGAGCTAAAATATGAACAAGATGTTCCTGCTAATGTGACAATTGATGAAGCAGTGGAACTTGCAAAAGCGTTTGGGGATGATCATTCTAGCAAGTTTGTTAATGGTGTTCTTTCTAAAATTAAACAAAATTTACAGATTTAATTAGGGATAATTGAGGAGGAATAAGGAATGGCTGCAACAATAATTGATGGTAAAGAGTTATCTAAAACAAAAAGAAGTGAGTTGGCTGTTGAGGTAGAACAAATTAAAGCAAAAGGTGTGCTACCGAAACTTGTTGTTATTTTAGTAGGGGACAATCCAGCATCACTCTCTTATATTAGAGGAAAGCAAAAGGCAGCTGAGGAAATTGGTGTAGGGTTTAAATTGGAACATTTCCCTGAAAGTCTTTCGGAAAAAGAGCTGCTAGATGTGATCGAAAGCTATAACAATAATGATGAATATCATGGTATTTTAGTTCAGCTTCCGCTTCCGGTACATATCAATGAAACAGCTGTTGTAGAGAAAATTTCACCTCAAAAAGATGTTGATGGCTTCCACCCAATTAATATCGGTCGCATGATGACAGGGCAAGAAACATTTTTACCATGTACACCTGCTGGTATTGTAGAAATGATAAAATCGGTTGGCGTAGAAATGGCTGGTAAAAACGTGGTTGTTGTTGGAAGAAGTAATATTGTCGGAAAACCTGTGGGACAACTTTTATTAAATGAACATGCAACAGTAACTTATTGTCATTCAAAAACAAAAGATTTGACATCCTATACAAAGGAAGCAGATATTTTGGTGGCCGCTGTTGGACGAGCTAATTTTATAAAAGGCGACCAAATTAAACCCGGTGCGGTTGTCATTGATGTTGGTGTTAATCGCCTTGAAACTGGAAAATTAGTAGGGGACGTTGTTTTCGAAGAAGCAAAAGAAGTTGCAAGTTATCTAACTCCGGTTCCAGGTGGAGTAGGCCCAATGACGATTACTATGCTTGCGCATAACACTGTTCAATCTGCCAAGCAAGTTCTGGAAACGAAATAAGAAACTTATAATAAGAAATTCAAAAAAAGGGCAGAATGGAACTTCATATTCTGTCCTTCCTTCAATTTTTTTGTTAAGGGAAGGAGGCATGCTAATGAATGAACCAAAATATGTAACTGTTACAGCACTAACAAAATATATAAAACGTAAATTTGATGTTGACCCACACTTGTCAGACATTTGGATAAAGGGGGAAATCTCAAACTTTAATTTACATAGTCGTGGTCATATGTATTTTACTTTAAAAGATGAAAAAGCACGAATTCAAGCAGTTATGTTTGCTGGGGCAAACAAATCATTAAAATTCCGACCAGAGAATGGTATGAAGGTATTAATGCGTGGTGAAATTTCTGTTTATGAACAAAGTGGCGGCTACCAGGTTTATGTTAAAGAAATGCAGCCAGACGGAATTGGTAGTCTATATCTAGCTTACGAGGAGTTAAAAAAGAAGCTTCAAAATGAAGGGCTTTTTAATGAAATACATAAAAAACCAATACCGAAATACCCGAATGAAGTTGGAGTCATAACTTCACCAACTGGAGCGGCCATACGTGATATATTAACAACAATAAACAGACGTTATCCTCTAGCAAAAGTCATTCTCATTCCTGCCCTTGTTCAAGGTGTTCAAGCTGGGGCGTCGGTTGCAAAAGCCATTAAAACAGCTAATAAATTAGGAACATTGGACGTTTTAATTGTTGGTCGAGGTGGCGGATCGATAGAGGAGCTTTGGGCTTTTAATGAAGAAATTGTGGCAAGGGAGATTTTTGCTTCAACTGTGCCAATTATCTCTGCAGTAGGCCATGAAACAGATTTTACAATTGCTGACTTTGTTGCAGATTTACGAGCACCAACCCCTACAGGTGCAGCAGAGCAAGCTGTTCCACATGCCAGTGATTTGATTGATCGTGTGTTAGACCGGAAAAATAGGGTGAAACGAGCTTTACAAGAGAAGGTAAATTCTCAGAAAGAAAAGCTGAATCATTATCAAAATTCGTATGCATTTCGTTATCCAAAGCAGCTTTATCTACAAAAAGAACAGCAACTTGACACAATAATGGACCGATTATCAAAAGAAGGCCAAAGAACGATAAATCGCAAAAGAGATAACTATATGTATTTGCAGAACCGTTTGGCCCAAGTGCATCCAAAAGATCAAATAAAAAGATCCAATCTAGAGCATGAAGCCTTACTTAAAAAGCTTAACAGGGAAATGAGTACATTAATAACGCATAAACAGTCGCAATTTCAAGTAACACTTGCTAAACTAAATGCATTAAGTCCATTAAAGATTATGGATCGTGGATATAGTCTTGTTTATCAAGATGACAAGCTGATTAAAAGCGTAAATGGTATAAAAACAGGGCACAAACTGAAAGTACAATTAAAAGATGGTCAGATTGATTGTCAAGTTCAGGGGATAGAGGAGCGAACAATACATGAGTGATGAAAAGCAAACAAAAAATGAAGAAGTTTCATTTGAAACTGTGATGCAACAGCTAGAAGAGATTGTTGGCAAGCTTGAAGAGGGTGATGTTCCTTTAGAAAAAGCAATTGAATATTTTCAAAAAGGAATGGAACTTTCAAAGTTATGTCATGATAAGCTTCAGCATGTTGAAAAACAAATGGATTTTATTTTACGTGAAGATGGTGAGCTAAAGCCATTTGAGCTTCAGGAGGAAGAAAAATCGTGACCAACATGTTAAACGATTTTTTAAGTACTAGAAAACAAAAGATTGAAGAGGCACTTCCTTTTTATATAAAAGAACTTCAAACGCCAAAAATCTTACAGGAGTCAATGATTTATTCGCTAGAGGCTGGTGGGAAGCGCTTACGACCGATTTTAGTTTTAGCTGTGCTACATACATATAATAAACCTGAAGAACTTGGCTTGGCGACTGCCTGTGCCATCGAAATGATTCATACCTATTCATTAATTCATGATGATTTACCTTGTATGGATGATGACGATCTAAGACGAGGAAAACCAACAAATCATAAAGTATTTGGTGAAGCGATAGCTGTGCTAGCTGGTGATGGGTTATTAACTCAAAGCTTTGCCCTAATTGCTAATGATCCAACTTGTTCAGCTGAACAGAAGCTGAGACTAATATCTGAACTAGTTAAGGCATCTGGTGCAGAAGGAATGGTTGGTGGACAAGTTGCTGACATGGAAGGCGAAGCAAAAAAGTTAAGCATAGAAGAGCTTCAGTCTATTCATGAAAACAAAACAGCAAAGTTACTCGCTTTTAGTATTATTGCAGGAGCTATATTAGCTGAAGCGCCTGAAGAGGATATTAACAAGCTACGAGAATTTTCCTATCATGTAGGAATTGCGTTTCAAATCCGAGATGATATTTTAGATCTAGAAGGAAATCAAGAAAAACTTGGAAAGCCTGTAGGTTCGGATACAATTAATGAAAAAACAACATACCCCTCAATCTTAACTATGCAAGGAGCAAAAACAAAGCTTGAGGATCATATTATGAAAGCAAAACAATTAATAAAAAGCTTATCTGTTCCATCTGAACTATTAGAACAAATGTGTGATTTAATTGCCAAAAGAGATCATTGATTAAAAAACCGTTTCCGTTTGGTAACGGTTTTTTTAGATCTCTCTATTCCTCATATAAATTAAACGTTTTCAAGCTTAATAAAAGTCAATTATATACATAAATCATTGTAATTATAGCATTTTTATGGTAAGTTTTTTTTGCTTGCAAAACGTTACGATCATCAAACATAGAGTATTGTTGAATTCTTAAAAACGTTTTCAAATATAAGGTTTTTACGTTAAAATAGATAGACAAGAATATAATAGAAGTAACGAAATCGACTAGAGAATCAAACTGAATTGAAAGTGAGTGATCCATTTGGATCTTCTATCCATTAAAGACCCTAGCTTTTTAAAAACATTATCTAACAATGAACTCGAAAAACTTAGTGCAGAAATTCGTCAATTTCTTATAGAAAAATTATCTGAAACAGGCGGGCATATTGGACCTAATTTGGGTGTTGTTGAATTAACAATTGCCCTTCATAAAGTGTTTGATAGTCCACAGGATAAATTTATTTGGGATGTTGGCCATCAATCTTATGTTCATAAAATCTTAACTGGCCGAGCTGGTGATTTTGATACGTTACGTCAATATAAAGGACTTTCAGGATTTCCAAAACGTGACGAAAGTGAACATGATGTATGGGAAACCGGTCATAGCTCAACATCACTTTCCGCTGCAATGGGAATGGTGATTGCAAGAGACATTAAAAAATCTAAAGAACATATTATCCCGATTATTGGAGACGGTGCCTTAACAGGTGGGATGGCCTTAGAAGCACTAAATCATATTGGACATGAGCAAAAAGACATGATTGTTGTTTTAAATGATAACGAAATGTCGATTGCTCCAAATGTTGGGGCACTTCATAATGTCCTTGGAAGACTCCGTACAGCTGGCAAATACCATTGGGTTAAAGATGAGCTGGAATATTTATTGAAGAAAATTCCAGCAGTAGGTGGGAAGCTTGCCGCTACAGCTGAACGAGTGAAAGACAGCTTAAAGTATATGCTAGTTTCAGGCGTCTTTTTTGAAGAACTAGGCTTTACTTATTTAGGTCCTGTTGATGGACATAACTATGATGATTTGTTTGAAAATCTTCAATATGCTAAAAAGACTTCAGGACCTGTCTTACTTCATGTAATTACCAAGAAGGGTAAGGGATATCAACCTGCAGAATCTGATAAAGTTGGAACCTGGCACGGAACAGGTCCATATAAGATTGAAACGGGTGACTTCGTAAAACCAAAAGTAATTGGTCCTGCCTGGAGTAAACTAGTAAGTGATACAGTTCAAAAACTTGCTCGTGAAGATGAGCGAATTGTAGCTATTACACCAGCAATGCCAGTTGGTTCTAAATTAGAAGCCTTTGCTCAGGAATTTCCTGATCGCATGTTTGATGTTGGAATTGCTGAACAGCATGCAGCTACAGTAGCAGCAGGTCTAGCAACACAAAATATGAAGCCGTTTTTAGCGATATACTCGACTTTCTTACAAAGAGCCTATGACCAGGTCGTTCATGATATTTGTCGTCAAAACTTAAATGTTTTCATCGGAATTGACCGAGCTGGTTTAGTTGGTGCTGATGGTGAAACACATCAAGGTGTATTTGACATTGCCTTTTTACGACATGTTCCAAACATTGTCGTTATGATGGCTAAAGATGAAAATGAGGGTCAGCATTTAGTTAATACGGCACTTAAATATAATGATGGTCCGATTGCTCTACGCTATGCTCGAGGCAATGGTTTAGGTGTAGCTATGGACGAAGAGCTTAAAGTGATTCCGATTGGAACATGGGAAGTGTTAAAGCAAGGTACGGATGCTGTTATTTTAACATTTGGAACGACAATTGAAATGGCAATGGAAGCAGCTACTATCCTAGAGAAACAAGGAAAATCAATTCGAGTTGTAAATGCGCGCTTCATAAAACCTTTAGATGAAAAGATGTTACATGAAATCTTTGCTGAGGGAATGCCGATTTTGACAATTGAAGAAGCCATTCTTCAAGGTGGTTTTGGAAGCTCTGTACTTGAATTTGCTCAGGAACATCAATATATACAAACTGTTATTTCAAGAATCGGTATTCCAGATCGATTTATTGAACACGGAAGTGTTTCGAAGCTACTTGAGGAAATCGAAATGACAACTGAACATGTTGTTCATAAGTTAGAAGCTATGATTCCTAAACAAGAACAAAAGGTACTTCGCTCATGAGTAATAAAAAAGAAAGATTAGATATTCTGCTTGTAGAAAATGGTTTGTTTGATACAAGAGAAAAAGCGAAGCGTGCAGTTATGGCAGGTCTTATTTATGGGAACGAAGAGCGATTAGAAAAACCCGGTGAAAAGGTCTCAAGAGATGTTGTATTAACAATTAAAGGTCAAACACTTCCTTATGTAAGTCGTGGTGGCTTAAAACTGGAAAAAGCAATAAATGAGTTTGATATTAATGTTAGTGACAAAATAATGATTGATATCGGCTCGTCGACAGGTGGATTTACGGATTGTGCCCTCCAAAACGGTGCAAAGTTATCTTATGCACTTGATGTAGGGTATAATCAATTAGCATGGAAGCTTCGACAAGATGAACGTGTAGTTGTAATGGAGCGAACAAATTTCCGCTACGTAACTCCAGCTGATTTTGAAAAAGGAATGCCAGAATTTGCATCTATAGATGTTTCATTTATTTCTTTAAGACTTATTTTTCCTGTCCTTAAAACAATTTTACGTGCAGAAAGCGATGTAGTTGCTCTTGTAAAACCTCAGTTTGAGGCTGGAAAAGAATTTGTTGGGAAAAAGGGCATTGTACGTGACCCTGAGGTACATGAGCATGTTTTAAAAGAAATGATGGAATTCGTTCTAAAGGAAGGGTATGATATTCAGAACCTTTCATTTTCTCCGATAACGGGAGGAGATGGCAATATTGAGTTCCTTCTACACATAAGATGGGAAGGTTCTCAGGAAAAAGGAACAAATCATTTTCAAAAATCAGCAAAACAAGTAGTAGAGGAAGCGCATGCCACACTAAAAGAAAAAAGGCAAAGTGATAAACAGGAGTAATAGCCCACAGCTATTTTCCTGTTTTTTTAATTGGTCCTAAAAATAGTCTGTATATTCATGCAATTCCTAATAATCAACAAAGAAATCCAAAATCCAATTTTGCATTATTTTATGCAGTTTTTCTAAAGGATTTTTATTAAATCTGTACATTTATAAGGATTTAATATAAGATGAGAAGTATAAACATACAAAAAGAGAAGAATTGCATCAATGCAAAAGGGGTGCCTTAGATGAATAAAGGACAAAGACATATCAAAATACGTGAAATAATTACAAATAATGATATTGAAACACAAGATGAATTAGTTGATTTATTAAAAGGGATGGGCTTTAATGTAACACAGGCAACGGTATCAAGGGACATAAAAGAGCTGCATCTAGTTAAAGTGCCAATGCTTGATGGACGATATAAATACAGTCTGCCTGCTGACCAAAGGTTTAATCCATTACAAAAACTAAAGCGTGCCTTAATGGATGCATTTGTTAAGGTGGATTCTGCAGGGCATATGCTTGTGATGAAAACATTACCAGGAAATGCTAATGCAATTGGAGCTTTAATTGATAACCTGGATTGGGATGAAGTTTTAGGAACAATTTGTGGTGATGATACAATTCTACTCATTTGCAGAACACCAAATGACACGGATATAATCACACAACGTTTTTTAGACATGCTTTAATTCCTTAGGAAATAAATTGATAGAAATTATTATAAGAGGTGTGATTCTGTTTGTTAGCGGAATTATCAATAAAAAACTTTGCGATTATTGAATCTTTAACAGTTTCATTTGAGAGAGGACTAACTGTATTAACTGGTGAAACCGGGGCTGGAAAGTCAATCATCATTGATGCCATTCATTTATTAGCAGGAGCAAGAGGATCTTCGGAATTTGTTCGGTATGGAGAAAAACGGGCAGAATTAGAGGCGCTATTTTTATTAGATGATACGAATCATCCTGTTTATCTCAAATGTGAAGAGTTTGGAATTGATGTTAGTGATGGAATGATTATTCTTAGAAGAGATATGTCTTCAACAGGTAAAAGTATTTGCCGGATAAATGGGAAGTTAGTAACAATTGCTGTTTTAAGAGAAGTTGGTCAGCTTTTGGTTGATATTCATGGGCAGCATGATAATCAAGAGCTTATGAACGAGGAAAATCATCTATCATTGCTGGATCAATATGGTGGGCAAGAAGTAAAGGATGCATTAGAAGCCTATTTAGATGTATACCGACATTATGATGGCTTAAAAAAGAAAATTACCCAGCTTTCCGAAAATGAACAGGAAATGGCTCACCGGCTTGATTTGCTTCAATTTCAATTAGATGAAATAGAAAAGGCAGAGCTACAGCCAAAAGAGGACGAGCTATTACAAGAAGAGAAAAATCAAATATCGAACTATGAAAAGATATATGATGCACTGCAAAACGGTTATAACTCACTTCATGGCGAACAAAAAGGGTTAGATTGGATAGGTCTTGCCATGAGTCAGCTTGAAAATGTGGGCCAAATAAATACTACTTTAAAGGAACTTTCAGAGACGGTTTCAAACGCTTTTTATATGTTGGAAGACATTTCGTATCAGCTACGAAATGAATTGGAATCTCTAGAATTTGATCCTGGACGACTGAATTACGTTGAGGGTCGATTGAATGAAATTAACACTTTAAAGAGAAAATATGGTCAATCTGTTGAAGAGATTTTGACATATTCAGCTAAGATTGAAGAGGAAATCGATACGATACAAAATAAAGATAGCCATATAACTAAATTACAAAAAGAGCTTCAATCGATTACAGAAGATTTATCCATTGAGGCGAAAAACCTTTCAATGATTAGGCAGAAGCATGCTAAGATGCTAATTGAGGAAATTCATCAAGAGCTTAAAGAGTTATATATGGAGAAAACAAGCTTTGATGTTAACATGAAAGAAAAAAGAAACAATGTTAACGAGATAAAATATACTTCAACAGGTGCAGAAGAAATTGAATTTTATATTTCTACTAACCCTGGTGAACCATTAAAACCATTAAATAAAACTGCATCAGGTGGAGAACTCTCACGGATCATGCTTGCAATGAAAAGTATCTTTTCACAGCACCAAGGAATCACATCAATTATTTTTGATGAAGTTGATACCGGTGTTAGTGGGCGTGTTGCTCAAGCTATTGCTGAAAAAATTTATCGAGTTTCTAACGGTTCTCAAGTTCTATGTATTACACATCTTCCACAGGTCGCTGCAATGGCTGATACACACTTATATATTGCAAAAGAAACAAAATCGGGTCGAACCAAAACAAGTGTTAAGCCATTGGTAGAAGACGAGAAAGTTAAAGAAATCGGACGAATGATTGCTGGGGTAGAAGTAACGGAGCTTTCAAAGGAACATGCAAAAGAACTTCTGTTACTTGCTTCTTCATCAAAACGTTAAGTGAAAGCTGCCACTATATAAGTTGGCAGCTTTTTTGGTTTTTATTTACGGTAATTTCATCCTTGTTTCACTTTCAAAATGATGTTAATTCTGACAACAAATCCTTTAAATTTCTATCCATTACAGTTATAAATCAGGCCTTAAAAGGCTACATTAAAACTGTAGCCATATAAGAAGATATGGTGTGGGTTAGGAGCGAGGAGAGTGAAGGTTTTTGCAGACAGATAAAATCAGAAAAATAATTGGTGTACTTCTCCTTGTTTTATTAATGAGTTTAGGTTTTGTGAAAGAAGTTCAAGAATACGTTAAAATACCTAAAAATTTGACGGTATTTGAGTCACAAAATGTGAGCGTGAATCGTTCGATACCTGTAAATGCTTCTCAAGATGCAGAGACAGCGTTTACTGTTCAGAAAAATACGGATGGTAAAACACTTGATGTTCATGGGAAAAAAGCAGGAGAAGGTGAAGTGGTATTTGATCTTGCTGGCTTTCCGGTGAAAAAAACAGGTGTAAAGGTGTTACCTGATTTCAAGGTCATTCCTGGAGGTCAGTCAATTGGTGTAAAACTAAATACTCTTGGCGTATTGGTGGTTGGACACCATCAAATTAATACTGCAGAAGGTAAGAAGTCTCCAGGTGAAATTGCTGGAGTGGAAGTAGGCGACATTATTACAAAGATAAACGGGAAAAAAATTGAGCAAATGAGTGATGTTACTCCATTTATTCAAGATGCAGGTAATACAGGTAAGCCACTTGATTTAGTGTTATCGAGAGAAGATCAAGAAATTAAAACGAAACTGTATCCACTAAAAGATGAAAATGATCGTTCATATCGAATTGGCCTGTATATTCGCGATTCGGCAGCAGGCATTGGTACCATGACGTTTTACGATCCAAAATCTAAAAAATATGGAGCATTGGGTCACGTCATTTCGGATATGGATACGAAAAAGCCAATCGTTGTTGAAAATGGTCAAATTGTTCGATCAACTGTTACTTCAATTGAAAAAGGTAGTAACGGAAACCCAGGTGAAAAACTAGCAAGGTTTTCAGGAGATCGCAAAATTATCGGTAACATTACACGTAATAGTCCTTTTGGTATCTTTGGTGAGCTTAATCAAGATATTACAAATGGAATAATGGATAAGGCGATGCCAATTGCTTTATCAAATGAAGTCAAAGAAGGTCCAGCAAAAATCCTAACAGTTGTTGATAATGACAAGGTTGAGGAATTTGATGTTGAAGTCGTTAGCTCTGTTCCTCAAAAGTTCCCGGCAACTAAAGGAATGGTTATTAAAATCACAGATGAAAAATTACTGGATAAAACCGGTGGTATTGTTCAAGGGATGAGCGGGAGTCCAATCATCCAAAATGGAAAAGTCATAGGTGCGGTTACTCACGTTTTTGTAAATGATCCAACTTCAGGGTATGGTGTTCATATTGAATGGATGCTAAATGAAGCAGGTATTGATATTTATGGAAATCAAGAAAAAGATAAAGCAAGCTAATAAGGAACTGTCAAGAAAATTTTCTTTTCTTGGCAGTTTTTTATCTTTTTCCTTTTCAATGTCCGTGGAATTATGTAAAATAAAGGTGAAAAGATTTTTCGACAAAATGAACATGGATTTGATTTGTCAAATGGTGTATAAAGTCGAAAAATAGAGTAAAATGAAGAAAAACTTTGTTATCCTCCATTTTTTAAAGTTTTTTCAAAAAAATAAAGGTATTTTTACTGGATTGTCGAATTGATTTATGTAATCATATGTATAGATATAAGATATAATGGCAAATCAAGACTGAGGAGGAAGTATTTGTGGGTAAAATTAAAGTTTGTATAGTTGACGATAATCGGGAACTTGTTGGTTTATTAGAAGAATATTTATCAAGCCAAGATGATATTGAGGTTCTTGGTGTTGCATATAATGGTCAAGAATGTTTAAATATGTTAAAAGATAAGGAGCCGGATGTTTTAGTATTGGATATTATTATGCCACACTTAGATGGACTAGGCGTTTTAGAAAAACTAAGACAAATGGATCGTCCGCAACCAAATGTAATCATGCTTACAGCATTTGGACAAGAAGATGTAACGAAGAAAGCGGTTGACCTTGGAGCTGCTTACTTTATTTTAAAACCGTTTGATATGGAAGGTTTAGCAAGTCACATCCGTCAAGTAAGCGGAAATGCTGCACCAATCATTAAACGAGCTAATTCTTCAATTAGATCTGCTGTTGAGCCACAATCCAAAGGTAAAAATTTAGATGCTAGCATTACAAGCATCATCCATGAAATTGGAGTTCCTGCACATATAAAAGGCTATTTATACTTACGTGAAGCAATTTCTATGGTTTATAACGATATCGAATTATTAGGATCAATTACAAAAGTGTTATATCCTGATATTGCAAAAAAATATAACACAACTGCATCACGTGTTGAACGTGCTATTCGTCACGCGATTGAAGTGGCATGGAGCCGTGGAAACATTGAATCCATCTCATCTCTATTTGGCTACACAGTAAGCATGACAAAAGCAAAGCCAACAAACTCAGAATTTATTGCAATGGTAGCTGATAAGCTTCGTTTAGAGCATAAAGCGAGCTAACAAAGATAATGAAAAACCTCCTTAAACCAAAGTGTTAAGGAGGTTTTTGTGTTCAGTATTGAAAAATCACTTATATTTTATCACATTTTGTTCTAATGACTCTAAGTGCCTTTGGGAAACTATTAGTTGTTCTTGAAATGTGTCTAAAATGTCTTTGGGAAATTCTCGAATAGATAAGAACTTTTTATACATTTTTATAGCGTTTCTTTCTCGGCCAATCTGTATTTGAAACACTTGATAGAGACTTCCTGTATTTTTTTTTATATAATGTCTTGCTCTATCTTTAGGAAGCTCAATATTATATTTTTTAAATAACGGTAGCAACATGCTCATCTGGTGTTGATCTTCGATTTTTATTTGAACAAAAGGGCGGATACTACCGTATTTTTCAATAGAATAATCAAAGTTTGCTTGCTTTAAATATTTATCCTCAAGAGCATATGAAAGTGCCTCGGCCAGAGATATGTTTGAGTCTTCTAAAGCTTCCTGAGCTCCGTATTTTACAGATTCATTACCGATAGTATGGGTAGGAGAAAAAACCATTATAAAAAGAAATAAAACGGTGCAAATCATACGCGGCTTCATGTTGTGAATCTCCTTTAGCATCGCTTTTTTTTACTATTCACTAAAGATTAAAATCTTATGTAACGGGGCAGGGAAATGGTCTATCCCCAAGTTAGTATATGGCCAGAATGTGATAATCCTCCGCCAAATCCATAAAGTAATAAGGTGTCACCTGGTTTCACTTTTCCTTCCTTTATACCTAAATCAAGAGCTAATGGAATTGAGGCAGCAGATGTATTCCCAAAATGAACTAAGCTATATAAGGTTTGGTTAATGCTGAATCCGCTTTTTTCACATATTGATTCAATCATGCGCAAATTAGCGCTATGTGGGATAAACCAATCAATATCTTCCTTAGTTAAGTTTGAGTCAGCTAACAACGTATTAATACCGGTTGGGACAGTTGTGACCGCCCATCGATAGACCTCTCTGCCATTTTGTACAAGTTGTTTTTTATCTTGAAGATCTTGCTCGAACATCGTAGTTGAGAGGTGTGTACCATACAAATGGATACCTTTTTCCCCTTCAGAATTCACGCTTGATGCCAGAAAATGACCTTTGCTATCAGCTTCTACTAAAACAGCACCTGCACCATCACCAAATAAAATGCATGATGTTCGGTCTGTGAAGTCTGTTATCTTTGATAACGTCTCCCCTCCTATTACAAGTATTTTCTTATGAAGACCACTTGATAGTAAGCTGTTAGCAATATGCAGTGCGTATGTAAAACCAGCGCATGCTGCATTCAGGTCGATAGCCCCTGCCTGTCTAATACCTAATCTACCTTGGACATATGAAGCGACACTTGGTGTTAAAAAGTCTGGTGAAAGTGTACTAACAATGATAAAATCAACATCACTAATTTCTTTATTATATCGAATGACTAAATCTTCAACAGCTTTTACGCATAGGTCACTTGTGAATTCATTTTCCGCAGCAAGGCGTCTTTCTTTAATTCCTGTTCGTTTTGAAATCCATTCATCGTTTGTATCAATAATCTGAACAAAATCATTATTTGTCATGATTTTGGTGGGGACATAGGTGCCAATTGCTGTGATTCTGGCCTTTGATTGCATTCATATCACCTCATCAAATTTTATAAGTTTATCATAACACCTATTATTATTACTTGGTACTAAAAAATAAAAGAATAAAGGAAAGTGGGTAAAAAGGTAGAATAAAGAAGTTGATAAATTTAACTGTTCAAGATGATACAATGAGCGTGGGTAAAAAAGAAACCCTTAAATACTTATCGTCTGAGATAGGTTTTAAGGGCACAGTAGAAGAGAGATTAATTCTGATCTTCTTCTTTATTAATTTCTGCCAGTTTAGCAAGTAAAATATGCTGTGGCATATGCATTACCTGTTCTAATGGAACATTAAGCGAAGCTGCTAATTTTTGTGCAGTGTCTGCAGAGATTTGTAATGGTCTCATAAGAATCATCCCTCCTATTTATATTTAACTATTATTTTACATGAAAAGAAGGTGTAAACAAGATGACATTGATTTTTGGTCACAGAGGAGCAGCTGGAACGTACCCGGAAAATACGATGCTATCATTTCAAGAAGCACACCACGTTGGGGCAAACGGAATTGAGTTGGATGTTCAAATGACAAATGATGGAGAATTAGTCGTCATCCATGATGAAAAAGTAGATCGGACTACAGATGGCTTGGGGTATGTAAAGGACCTAACCTTAAAGCAAATTTCTCACCTTGATGCTTGCTATCTATTTAAACAATATAGTAAAAAAACACCTATTCCAACCCTTGAAGAGGTATTAAATTGGGCTTCTCAGCTTCAAGATTCTTTTGTTGTTAATATTGAACTTAAAAATGGAATCATTCAGTATCCATTTATAGAACAGAAAACAATCGAATTAATACATAAATATAAAATGCAGAAGAATGTGATCATCTCTTCTTTTAATCATTATAGTTTAGTTACTTGTAAGCAGATTGATGCTGAAATTGAAACGGCTATTCTGTATATGGAAGGATTATATAAACCGTGGAATTATGCCAAAACGATTGGTGCTACTGGTTTGCACCCGCATTATTATGCAGTTAACTCTTTTATCATTAATGAGGCGAAACAAAATTCTCTTGATGTTAGACCATTTACAGTTAATGATGAAGAAGTTATGAAAAACTTAGTCAATGATGGATGTGCAGCATTTATAACTGATTTTCCTGAGAAAGCAGTAAATTTAAACAAAGAGGAGTGAGCTATTATACGAGCTCACTCTTTTTATTTATTCCTTTCAAACCATGCCTATTTACTTTTACTGAACCGTTTTTGTACTTTATTTCGTTTACGATCTCGATAAAAAATAAACCCTGCTACAAAGGCTAGTCCACCTAAAAATAGAATTAAGCCGATGATAAATTGTAGAGCTAAGAAAGGAATAGGAGGTTGAAGGATACCAAATGTCATATCTCTCATAAGCTTAATACCATAGGCAGCTAACACGCCTGGGATGACCATAATGATTAATGCAATTATCCTCGACATTATTCTTCGTCCTTTCGTATTCTCAGAATAATTGTCTGTTTCGAAGCTCGGTTTGTCAAGTGGTATTCTTTTAGGATAAAATAGAACTGTGCAAAAAATTGCAAATTCTGAACAAAGGTTATGGATGGACTTTAATGTGAAATGAAGGGGATAGATTGTATGCAACAAGTTGTGATCATAGGTGCGGGTAAAGGTGGTAAAGCACTAATAAAAAGAATGATTGAAACAAAGATGATGGATGTAATGATGGTTATTGATAAGAATGAGCATGCTCCTGGGGTGAAATATGCTAAAGCTCAAGGAATTAAAACAGCTACTAATTGGAGAGAGGTTACCAATCAAAAGGTAAATATTATTATAGATGCAACTGGATCTGATGAACTAATGCACGAGCTTCAACAGGAGAAACATCCTGATACAACCATTATACCTGGATCTGTTGCACTACTCATTTCTGAATTAGTGGAAGAAAAAGAGGTGTTGATTGCTAGATTAAAGGAAGAAACATATAAGCAGCAAACTATTTTTAATTCCACAAATGACGGAATGATCGTTATTGATATTAACGAACGAATCATACTTTTTAATAAAACTGCAGAAAAAATCACCGGATTTCCTCGAAAAAAGGCAATTGGTTTGAAAATAAAGGAAGTTATTCCATCGACAAAACTCGGAAGAACCTTAAAAACCCGAGAAGTTGAGACAAATCAAGAACAGGTTCTTGAAAATGGATTGAAAATTATTACGACAAGAATTCCTTTAATCGATGAATCAGGAAATTTGTTAGGAGCCTTGTCGTTATTTAAAGATATCACCGAAGTGGTGAACTTAGCAGAAGAAGTAACAAATTTAAAAGATATACAAATGATGCTAGAGGCAATCATTCAATCGTCTGAAGAGGCAATTTCAGTTGTTGATGAGGAAGGTCGTGGAATCCTAATTAATCGGGCTTACACAAAACTAACCGGGTTAACAGAAGAGCAAGTAATAGGTAAGCCTGCTACAGCTGACATATCTGAGGGAGAAAGCATGCATATGAAGGTATTGCAAACAAGGCGCGCTGTTCGTGGTGTAAGAATGAAAGTCGGTCCAGCAAAAAAAGATGTTATTGTAAATGTTGCTCCTGTTATTGTAAGCGGAAAGCTTAAAGGTAGTGTTGGTGTGATCCATGATGTGTCTGAAATTCAAACACTTACAACTGAATTAAACAGAGCAAGACAGATTATTCGGACACTGGAAGCTAAATACTCTTTTGAAGATATTATTGGAGTTAGTGAAGAGATGAAAATGGCAATTGAGCAGGCGAAGCTTGGAGCAAAAACCCCTGCCACTGTTCTGTTAAGAGGGGAATCAGGTACAGGAAAAGAGTTGTTTGCCCACGCGATACATAATGCTAGTGATCGAAAATTTAATAAATTCATTCGGGTAAATTGTGCGGCTATTGCTGAAAATCTTCTTGAAAGTGAATTGTTCGGCTATGAAGAAGGGGCGTTTTCCGGTGCAAAGCGTGGTGGGAAACGAGGGTTTTTTGAGGAAGCAAATAATGGAAGTATTTTCTTGGATGAAATTGGTGAACTTTCCGCCAATATGCAAGCGAAATTACTTCGTGTCCTGCAGGAAAATGAAATTGTAAGAGTTGGAGGAACAAAGCCCACTTCAGTTAATGTTCGTTGTATTGCAGCGACGAATGTTAATATCGAGAAAGCAATGGCCGAGGGGCTTTTTCGTGAAGATTTGTACTATAGATTAAATCGTTATCCTATTTCAATTCCACCATTAAGAGATCGAAAAGAAGATATTCCTGCCCTTTGTGAGAGGTTAATTCGTAAGTTAAACCAAGACTACGGAAGGAATATTGAGAGCCTCACGTCCCAAGCAATTAAGAAGCTGATGGAGTATAACTGGCCGGGAAATGTAAGGGAGCTTGAAAATGTTCTAGGCAGGGCAATTATTTTTATGGAGCATCATGAGACAGCGATTGATGGGCAACATATACCATTGCTTCAGCAACCAGCCAAAGAGGATAAAATACAAGAAGATATCACAATTGTTCATAATAATAGTGAAACACTTGCGGAAGCTGTAGAAAGAGTGGAAGCGGAAGTGATTAAGAAGTCTTTAGAACAACATGATTATAATCGAACCCAAACAGCAAAGGCTTTAGGAATTTCACTTCGAAGTTTGTATTATAAGATGGAAAAATATAACCTTGCAAATAATAGCATGCAACATGATTCATAGTTTGCAAAATGATGCATAATCGTTATATGATAAGGGAGGATAAATTTCATGTATTTAAAAATTTGTCGCCCTTATTATACATATGTAAAAAAAGTTAAATGCTGATAAATGAATAATGGACAAGTTCAATATGAAAAATATAAATATTTTTGGCACACTTCTTGCTTAAAAGATAGTAGAAGCTGATGAAAAACATCTTGGAAGGAAATGAGTAGCAAATGAATTTGGAAAGCCTTCTAAATGAAGCAGTGAACAAAAAAGGGCAAACTGTTGCAGTTGCTCAAGCTGAGGATGAGGAAGTAATAGAAGCTGTAGTGCAGGCTACTCATCGAGGTCTCGCACAATTTCTATTATTCGGTAATCGAGATGAAATTGACTATTTACTGAATCAAAAGAATGCAGAAAAAGAACATGTGCACATTTTTCATGCTAGAACAAGGGAACAAGCAGCAGAACTAGCAGTTAGAGCGGTTCACCAAAATGAAGCAACCGTATTAATGAAAGGGAATATCTCAAGCTCTACCCTTTTAAAGGCTGTCTTAAATAAAGAGTATGGATTAAGAACGGGAAGGATTTTATCCCATGTAGCTTTGTTTGATATTCCGGGTTATAAAAACCCAATCATTGTGACTGATGCAGCGATGAATATTGCTCCTGATTTACATCAGAAAGAGCAAATTATTGTTAATTCTGTCCAGGTTGCTCAATCCATTGGTATAAAACTACCTAAAGTAGCAGCAATTGCTGCTATTGAGGGGGTAAATCCTTCTATGCAAGCAACGTTAGATGCAGCTTCACTAACGATGATGAATAAAAGAGGGCAAATAAAAGACTGTATCATTGATGGACCGTTAGCGCTTGATAATGCAATCTCTCTATCGGCGGCAGAACATAAAGGAATTACAAGTGAGGTGGCTGGTCAGGCTGATATCTTATTTGTCCCGACAATTGAAGTAGGAAATGTTCTTTATAAATCCTTAATTTATTTTGCGAAGGCCAAGGTTGGGGCAGTGATTGCAGGAGCAAAAGCACCAATTGTTTTAACGAGTCGATCGGATTCTTCAGAAAGCAAACTCTATTCATTGGCGTTAGCTTTATGTTCAACCGGAAAGTAATCATTAGGAGGAAACAACATGGAAATCTTTAAATATATGGAGCAGTACGATTATGAGCAATTGGTATTTTGTCAGGATAAACAATCAGGACTAAAGGCGATTATTGCCATCCATGACACAACGTTAGGACCTGCGCTAGGTGGGACACGTATGTGGACATATAATTCTGAAGAAGAAGCGATAGAAGATGCTCTTCGCTTAGCAAGAGGAATGACTTATAAAAATGCTGCTGCCGGATTAAATCTTGGTGGAGGAAAGACAGTAATAATTGGAGATCCTCGAAAAGATAAAAATGAAGAAATGTTTCGAGCATTTGGTCGCTACATTCAAGGGTTGAACGGTCGCTACATTACAGCGGAGGATGTTGGTACAACGGTTGCTGATATGGACTTAATTCATGAAGAAACGAATTATGTGACTGGAATTTCACCGGCTTTTGGATCATCAGGCAATCCATCACCTGTTACGGCTTATGGAGTTTATCGTGGCATGAAAGCTGCAGCAAAAGAGGCATTTGGTTCTGACTCGCTTGAAGGAAAGGTCGTTGCTGTTCAAGGAGTAGGAAATGTTGCGTATAATCTTTGCAAGCATTTGCATGAAGAGGGTGCAAAACTAATTGTTACAGATATTAACAAAGATGCCGTACGTCGAGCAGTTGAAGATTTTAATGCTAGGGCAGTAGAGCCGAATGAAATATACGGAGTAGAATGTGATATCTATGCACCTTGTGCTTTGGGGGCAACAATTAATGATGTAACAATTCCACAGTTAAAAGCTAAGGTTATTGCTGGAGCGGCAAATAATCAGTTAAAAGATACGCAACATGGTGACATAATCCATGAAATGGGTATTGTTTATGCACCAGACTATGTAATTAACGCAGGTGGCGTAATTAATGTAGCTGATGAACTGTATGGATACAACAGTGAAAGAGCATTGAAAAAAGTTGAAACAATTTATAATAATATTTCACGAGTTATTGAAATTGCAAAACGCGACGGAATCCCTACTTATCTTGCAGCAGACCGCTTAGCAGAGGAAAGAATTGAACGAATGAGAAACTCTCGTAGTCAATTTTTACAAAATGGACATCATATTTTAAGTCGTAGATGAACTAAGTAAAAGGAGTTAGGAGTGTACTTCTAACTCCCGTACATAATCATATTTTTGGAAAAGATGTCTGAGATACAGCGGAGGTTTAGACGTTGGAATTAAAAGAATATCGAATCCTTGTCATTAATCCGGGATCCACTTCAACAAAGATTGGTGTTTTTGATAATGAAAGATCAATCTTTGAAAAAACATTAAGACATGATTCTGAAAAACTGAATACCTATCCTCACATTATCGATCAGTATGAGTTTCGAAAACAAACGATTTTAGAAACGCTAGATCAAGAAGGGATCAACATATCAAAATTAGGTGCCGTTTGTGGTCGTGGAGGTTTACTTCGTCCAATTGAAGGTGGCACCTATACAGTTAATGATCAAATGATTGAAGATTTGCGGAATGGATTCGCTGGTCAGCATGCGTCTAATTTAGGCGGTATTATTGCATTTGAAATTGCCAATGCCTTAAATATCCCTGCGTTTATTGTTGACCCTGTTGTTGTAGATGAAATGGAAGAGATTGCAAAAATCTCAGGTGTTCCTTCTATTCAACGAAGAAGTATCTTTCATGCCTTAAATCAAAAAGCTGTTGCAAGGAGAGTAGCATCGGATTTAAATAAACGATATGAAGAACTGAATTTAATCGTTACCCATATGGGTGGTGGAATCACAGTTGGTGTTCATCGTAACGGACGTGTAATAGATGTGAACAATGGGCTGCATGGTGACGGACCTTTTAGTCCGGAGCGTGCTGGGACCGTTCCAGCAGGAGACCTTGTAAGCATGTGTTATTCAGGTGAATACTTTCGAGAAGAAATGATGAAAAAACTAGTAGGTCAAGGTGGCCTAGTTGGATACCTTGGAACGAATGATGCGATTAAAGTTGAAAAAATGGTGGAGGCAGGAGATCAAAAAGCTGCCCTGATCTATTCAGCTATGGCCTATCAAATTGCGAAAGAAATAGGTTCGGCAAGTGCTGTGTTAAAAGGGAAAGTTGATGCGATTGTGTTAACAGGCGGACTTGCATATGGCAAAAAGTTTGTAAAAGAGATTTCTTCCTACATTGATTGGATTGCAGATGTTTTAGTTTTTCCAGGTGAAAATGAACTTCAGGCATTAGCAGAAGGTGCTTTACGGGTTCTAAGAAATGAAGAAGAGGCAAAACATTATCCTAACGAAAAGATGGTTTCAAAGGTTTTTTAGTACTTGTCTAGGATTAGCAAGTGTTTGAAGTTAGTGAAAGAGAGGGTGTTTTAATGGCAACGGAATATGATTTGGTTATTCTCGGCGGAGGTACAGGTGGCTATGTAGCGGCTATTCGTGCTTCTCAGCTTGGTCTTAAAACAGCAGTTGTTGAAAAAAGCAAGCTAGGAGGAACCTGTCTTCATAAAGGGTGTATCCCTAGCAAAGCTTTATTGAGAAGTGCTGAGGTATATGCAATGACTAAAAAAGCTGAAGAATACGGTGTTGAAACTTCCGGCGTGAATTTGAACTTCTTAAGAGTTCAAGATCGTAAGCAATCGATAGTAAATCAATTATATACCGGTGTTCAGCAGTTAATGAAAAAAGGAAAGATCGATGTTTATGAAGGAATCGGTCGTATTCTAGGTCCTTCCATTTTTTCACCGATGCCGGGTACCATCTCTGTTGAAATGAACAATGGAGAAGAAAATGAAATGTTAATACCAAAAAATGTAATTGTTGCGACTGGCTCCAGACCACGTAGTCTACAAGGCTTAGAAATTGATGGAAACGTTGTGCTAAGTTCTGATGAAGCACTTGAATTAACAGAACTACCAAAATCAATCCTGATCGTCGGTGGTGGGGTGATTGGAATTGAGTGGGCATCCATGTTATCAGATTTTGGTGTTGAGGTAACGGTACTGGAATATTCAGATCGAATTCTCCCAACAGAAGATAAAGAGATAGCGGAAGAAATGAATAAGTTAATGACAACTAAAGGCATTACAATTGTCACTAGTGCCAAGGTTTTACCTGAAACAGTAAGTAAAGACAACAATGGTATTTCTGTAAAAGCTGATCAAAACGGGGAAATGAAAGAATTTACAGCCGAAAAAATGCTAGTATCAGTTGGACGATTACCAAATGTTGAAGGAATTGGACTAGAAAATACAGATATTCAGCTTGAAAAGGGTTATATCCATACCAATGATTTTTACCAAACGAAAGAGTCTCATATTTATGCGATTGGTGATGTGATCGGGGGGTTACAGCTTGCTCATGTTGCCTCACATGAGGGGATCATTGCCGTTGAACATATAGCAGGAAAAGAACCGATGCCAATGGATGAAACCCTTATTCCAAAATGTATCTACAGTTCTCCTGAAATTGCTAGTGTTGGCTATACAGAGGACGAGGCAAAAGAGAAAGGTTTTAAAGTAAAGGTAGGGAAATTTCCTTTTAAAGCGATAGGAAAAGCTCTTGTTTACGGAGAAACAGATGGATTTGTTAAGCTGGTCGCTGATTCAGAGTCAGATGATTTATTGGGTGTTCATATGATTGGACCTCATGTCACAGACATGATTTCCGAAGCAGGCCTTGCAAAAGTGTTGGATGCAACCCCATGGGAAATTTCACACACGATTCATCCACATCCAACGTTATCTGAAGCAATCGGTGAAGCAGCTCTAGCGGTTTATGGAAAAGCAATCCATTTATAAATTACATTTATTTTGCCTGAAATAAAGAGTCTGGTAGAACAAAAGGTCTTAATCTATTACAGGAATGACTCTACCAGTGCTCATCCTTTTAAATAGGAGGAATTGATATGACAGAAAACCGTCATCTCTCATTAAACCTTACGGATGAAGATGTGTTAAATATGTATGAAACGATGTTATTAGCAAGGAAAATTGATGAACGAATGTGGCTATTAAACCGTTCAGGTAAAATACCATTTGTCATTTCCTGCCAAGGACAGGAAGCGGCCCAGGTTGGTGCTGCTTATGCGTTAGATCGTAACAAAGACTATGTACTTCCTTACTACCGTGATATGGGTGTTGTTTTAGCGTTTGGTATGACAACAAAAGAACTTATGCTTTCTGCATTTGCTAAAGCTGAGGATCCTAATTCAGGTGGTCGACAAATGCCCGGACATTTTGGTCAAAAGAAAAATCGGATTGTAACAGGATCTTCACCAGTTACCACACAAGTGCCACATGCAGTAGGGGTTGCTTTAGCTGGTAGAATGCAAAAGAAAGATCTTGTAACATTTGTTACGTTTGGGGAAGGCTCTTCGAATCAGGGAGATTTTCATGAAGGAGCCAATTTTGCTGCTGTTCATAAGCTTCCTGTTATATTCATGTGTGAAAATAACAAATATGCTATTTCAGTTCCCTATGAGAAGCAAGTTGCCTGTGAGAAAATCTCAGATCGTGCCATAGGGTACGGCATGCCTGGTGAAACCGTTGATGGAAATGATCCACTTGAAGTATATCGAGCTGTAAAAGAAGCTGCAGACCGCGGGCGTCGCGGAGAAGGTCCTACCTTAATCGAAACAATCTCCTACCGCTTAACACCACACTCTAGTGATGATGATGATCGTAGCTATCGTGAGCAGGAAGAAGTGGCTGAAGCAAAGAAAAATGATCCTATCTTAAAATTTGCTCAATACTTAAAAGAATTAACTATTTTAACCGATGAGAAAGAAAAACAAATCGTCGAAAACATTATGAATCTTGTGAACGAAGCAACTGAATACGCTGAAGCGGCTCCATATGCGGATCCAGAACATGCGTTAAAGTATGTATACGCAGAGTAAGGGGGAAGAAAAATGGCGATTATTTCTTATATAGATGCCATTACAATGGCGATGCGTGAAGAAATGGAGCGCGATGAAAAAGTTTTTGTGTTAGGAGAGGATGTTGGTTTAAAAGGTGGAGTTTTTAAAGCAACAGCTG
Source organism: Metabacillus sp. YM-086 (assembly GCF_048059995.1). Classification (NCBI taxonomy): domain Bacteria; kingdom Bacillati; phylum Bacillota; class Bacilli; order Caryophanales; family Bacillaceae; genus Metabacillus; species Metabacillus sp. YM-086. Next base: position 107,176 of record NZ_JBLUOI010000012.1, read on the forward strand.
GATTATACGAAAAGTTTGGTGAAGAAAGAGTCATTGACACTCCTCTGGCCGAGTCGGCAATTGCCGGTGTAGGAATAGGGGCAGCAATGTATGGAATGAGACCGATTGCTGAAATGCAGTTTGCAGATTTTATTATGCCTGCAGTGAATCAAATTATTTCAGAAGCAGCAAAAATTCGTTATCGCTCTAATAATGATTGGACTTGTCCTATAACGATAAGAGCACCCTTTGGTGGTGGAGTGCATGGTGCATTGTATCACTCGCAATCAGTGGAGGCGGTTTTTGCTAACCAACCAGGCTTGAAAATTGTCATCCCGTCTACTCCTTATGATGCAAAAGGGTTATTAAAGGCTGCCATTCGTGATGAAGATCCAGTGTTATTTTTCGAACATAAACGTGCCTATCGTTTAATCAAAGGTGAAGTTCCTGCAGATGACTATGTGTTGCCAATTGGAAAAGCTGATGTAAAGCGTGAAGGAGAAGACGTAACGGTTATCACTTATGGCCTATGTGTTCATTTCGCTTTGCAAGCTGCTGAACGTTTAGCTAATGATGGTATTTCTGTACACGTTCTTGATTTAAGAACCATTTATCCTTTGGACAAAGAAGCAATTATTGAAGCTGCTTCAAAAACAGGAAAAGTGCTTCTTGTAACAGAGGATAATAAAGAAGGAAGTATTATTGGTGAAGTGTCAGCCATTATTGCAGAAAATTGCTTATTTGACTTAGATGCACCAATTAAACGTTTAGCTGGACCAGATGTTCCAGCAATGCCTTATGCCCCAACGATGGAAAAATTCTTTATGATTAATCCTGATAAAGTAGAGGCAGCGATACGTGAGCTTGCTGAATTTTAATAATAAAGCCTTTTTAATGAGGAGGATTATAAGTGGCAATTGAACAAATTAAAATGCCTCAACTAGGTGAAAGCGTCACAGAGGGTACCATTAGCAAGTGGCTTGTGGCTGTTGGAGATACAGTTAATAAATATGATCCCCTTGCTGAAGTAATGACAGATAAAGTAAATGCAGAAGTACCGTCTTCTTTTACTGGTGTAATACGTGAGCTTATTGCAGAAGAGGGAGACACTTTAGCGGTTGGTGAAGTGATTTGCACAATAGAGGTCAGTGGTATTGAACATAAAGGTGAAAGTAAAGACGCTACTCAAAGTAATGAGGAATCTGTTTCAGAACATAATGTTAGCATTAATGATCAATCGAATAAAAAACGCTACTCACCTGCAGTTCTGAGAATTGCCCAAGAACATGATATAAACATAGAGCTAGTTAATGGAACGGGTGCAGGTGGAAGAATTACGAGAAAAGATCTATTAAAGCTAATAGAAAGTGGGTCAATTCCTTCTGATCATCAAGAAGAGAAAAAGCCGGTTGAGGAAGTACCTGTAAATGATATTTCACAACCACTACCTAAGCAAACTCAGCCTCTACCTCCGAGTGCTCCGGGAGATATTGAAATTCCAGTATCAGGAGTTAGAAAAGCAATTGCTGCAAACATGGTTCGCAGCAAACATGAAGCTCCTCATGCATGGATGATGATGGAAGTGGATGTTACAAATTTAGTTCAATACCGTAATTCTGTAAAAGATGAATTTAAGAAAAATGAAGGCTTTAACTTAACTTTCTTTGCCTTTTTTGTAAAAGCAGTAGCTCAAGCACTAAAAGAATTTCCTCAAATTAATTCAATGTGGGCGGGAGATAAAATTATCCAGAAAAAGGAGATTAATATCTCTATAGCTGTTGCAACAGAGGATTCTCTTTACGTACCGGTCATTAAAAATGCAGATGAGAAAACGATCAAGGGAATTGCAAGAGAGATTACAGATCTTGCTTATAAAGTTCGGAGCGGAAAATTAACCTCAACTGATATGCAGGGAGGAACATTTACGGTAAATAACACTGGTTCTTTCGGATCCGTACAGTCAATGGGGATTATAAATTATCCACAAGCTGCAATTGTTCAGGTTGAATCTATTGTAAAGAGGCCTGTCATCATTAATGGCATGATAGCTGTCAGAGATATGGTTAATTTATGTATGTCTTTAGATCACAGAGTGCTTGATGGATTAATTTGTGGCCGATTCTTATCACGTGTTAAAGAAATTCTGGAAACAACGTCAAAAGATACTACATCTATTTATTAATTTCTTCAAAAGGAAGCAAACTGTTATGGCCTACAGGTTCGGTTTTGAAGTACAAAATTGAATTAACATTGCTTTTCAAAATAGTAATTCGCACTAGGATTAAAAGCAATTTGGCAAATAAATCAGCAAACAAAAAATGCTTGGAGATGTATTATGCTCCAAGCATTTTTTATACCAAGATAACACCCGATTAAGCGATTTCCAAATCTTCAAGAATCGCAAGGAAATAAGCTACTAAAATAAGTGGAGAAATTCCTCTTAATGAGGAGATAGCACAAAAAATAGATTAAATAGACGGAAACAATCCGCCTATTTAATCGAAAAAGATGAAAATGGACCATTTTACTTGGTGTAAGCAGAAAAATTCCGCTTATATCCCCAAAATTGAGTTCCATTCTTCGTCTAACCGGAAAAATTCCGCTTATTTCTTACGATTAGTCAAGCGTATTTCAGTTAATTCGTTTATATTTTTTTATTAGATGTATTTGGGAGGGGTACCCCTCCCAAATACATCTAAATTTTCCCATGACAAAAAGACCTCACGATATTCTTTTTTTCGAAAGGTCAGTGTGCTATAGTGAATATAAACTTGGCTACGATTTCTGAGCTGGTAGTGCGGACTCATAATCGTAAAGTATGCCGTGTGTCAGTAACTGAAACGTCACTTTCAGAAACTTATTGATACACGCCACAATCGCGACCTTATGAGGCTTTCTCTGAGGTTGCGTTTTTAATTTGTAATAATAGTCTACTAAATGATTAGGTTTTCCTTTTGCCATAATCATCGTACAAATCATAAAAAATAAAATCTTCCTTAGCTTCTTATTTCCTCGTTTATTAATACGATCACGGTATTGTGTATTACCAGATTGATAGCGCATAATATCGATGC
>NZ_JBLUOI010000013.1:0-13061 GCF_048059995.1 Metabacillus sp. YM-086
GTCACTGTTATCATCTGCGAAAATGAGTAGCATGTTACGTAATGCTGTATCTGACTTTACGTTTTCCAGATTTGTAACATCTATTTTAGCTTCATAATGATAAAGGCCATCTGCTGTTTTTTCTACAGAATCTAATGCTGTTAAATCAATATCAAATGTTTCAGAAGATTGTTGCCAGAAACCAAGTGATTCTGGTTGGAAAACTAGGTTAATAGATATTCCACCTTCTGTTGCACGTGTTGGGTCAAGATATAAATCAAATGCAACATACTCATTGTCACCGCGTTTTAAATCTTCTGACCAAAAGTCTAGTCGTGGAGCTGATGCCCAGTTGTCAGTTGGTTTTACTTCCGGATAAGCAAATTCCCATGATAAGGCCTTTGAACCGTTTGCTTCTTCAATCGTTAATGCTGTTTTAACTCCTGAATCTCCACTCCATTTCCAACCTTGACGAGTGTCATCTTCAAAAGTAGATGGTAGTGTTGCTACTCCTTCTGGATCATTAATTACTTCAATCTCAACTTCTTTTCCTGTTATCGTTAAATTATCTAGAGAAACAACATCTGTATTTTCTGCTCCTACAAACAATACGATATTCTCCAACTTGTTATTGTCTGGGCTTTCTGCAATTGTTGCTAACGATGGAGCATCTTCTTTTGAAATTGTTAATACCGCTTTGTATTGATTTCCGAATGGTACAAAATCCTCTGCTTTTACTTGAATTGCACGCGTCGGATTAGCCCACCCTGCTGAAGGTCCTTGTGGAATCGCTGCAACAGAAACAGTTGTTGGCTTGTCCACAATCACGTCCATTGATAATTCTTGCGCACCTAGAACATCAACTGATTCACCCCAGTTATCAGCAGATAAGCGTACATTCGCTCAATAGTTGTCTGAAGTAACATCACTGCTTGCGTTTAGTCCAGAAATTTGTAAAGTTCCATCAACATTCTTTAATGCTACATCCTTTACTGGACTGTCACCATTTACGCCAAAGCCTTGTGTCGAGTTGTTAAAGTCAAATAGTACTTTCGAGTATTTCGTACGATCGATCGGCTCATAGGATACTCCTTTTATACGAGCACGAACATATTCACCTGATAAGCTTAATTCTTTAGGTGCCCATACCTGGTCAGCACCTGGATCTAAATCAGTTGCCTCTGTTTTCCCCAATTGAAATGGAGTAAAGGCTGCAGATGTTTCATTTTTATTTGTTAAAGACCAGTTAGCCCAGCTAATATTATTTTCATTTAAGAAATTGATCCATTGGTTTGCTTCTTCTAAGTATGGACCATTGTTTCCATTCGCTTCACTTGTTCCCCATTCTGTTGCAAAAACAGCTTGTCCTTTTTCAAGCGCATATCTAGCATTACTCATGACATTTTCACGATTTGAGCTATCTGATGCTGCTGGATGTGAGCCAGTGTAAAAGTGAACAGTATACATTGTGTTGGCATCATCAATTGGATTATCAGCAGCTAAATCTGCGCGTTGGCTCCAGTTCGGGCTACCTACAATCACAATGTTTTGATTTCCATTATCACGGAGCATTTTAATAATTGGCTCTGCATATGATTTAACTTTTGCCCAACCTTCTGCGTTATTTGTTAATCCAGGTCCATCATTACTATTACTACTTGGTTCGTTTGCTAATTCATAGATAATGTGAGGATCATTAGGATAAAGACTTGAAATTTCTTTAAAAAAGTTCAATGCCCCTTTATAAACATCAGCATTTGGATCTCCCGGAGCATGTACATGCCAGTCGACAATCACATACATATCATTTGCTTTTGCTAATTCAATTCCATCAATGACACGTTGCTTGATGACTTCTGGATTTGAAGCATATCCACCTTCACCCACATACATTGCAAGACGAATAAGATTTGAACCCCAATCATTTGATAGAGCTGAAAACGCATTTTCATTTAAAATTCCTGGGAACCATTGTAAACCGTGAGTACTCATTCCACGGAGCTGAATTGGTTGGCCGTTTTTATCAACCAATGTTTTTTGACCATTAACTACCTTAAGACTTAATGCCCCAGCTTGAGACGGTTTTTTTCCTGGTTCAACAAGCAAGCTGTTGTAATCAGCTTCTGCTGCTGAAGCAAAATTAGGTAGTAATGATGTTAATAATCCAAGAACCATTATTAGTGCCATAAACCTTTTTAGTATTCTGTGCTTCAAAATAAATCCCCCTTGTTTGATATAAGTTTTATAGAAACCGGTTTCCTAAATAAGATAAAAAAGTATCGGAAACCGTTTTCTTTACCACCCAAAAAAATATACACCCTTTGAAAACGCTAACACTTATTTTAGTATACTATGGATACTTTTTCATGAAAAGTAATATTAAAATAATTCTAATAATTTATCATTCTAAACTCTAAAGCTCTTCACTAGCTCCTGTAGTGCTAATACCTTTGAACTCAATTCCTCAGATGATGAAGTAACTTTTGTCATAATAGCATTTTGCTGTTCAACTGATGCAGCCACTTCTTCTGTATTTCCCGCTGAGAAGACAGATATATTTGCGATTTCCTCTATTATATCAACCATGCTTTGTGTGCTAGCATTTACTTGCTCCACTATAGCCGATACTTCCTGTGATTGTGATGCAACATCAGCTACCATGTCAACAATATTCTCAAACGAATCACCGGTTTTATTAACCATCACGATTCCATCATCAACTGCATTGATTCCATCACTCATAGATTTTAGTGCATTATTAACTTCTGTTTGCATTTCATCTATCACTTTTTTGATTTCTTCAGCTGCTTTTCCTGATTGCTCAGCAAGCTTTCTGACCTCATCGGCTACAACAGCAAATCCTTTACCATGTTCACCGGCTCTTGCTGCTTCAATAGCTGCATTTAGAGCTAATAGGTTTGTTTGCTCCGCGACATTTGTTATTAAAGAGAGCATTTGACCGATTTGGTTTGATTTGTTACTTAACGAATTCATCGCAGTCGAGGTATGTTGAACTTTATGTTGCACTTCATTCATTTGAACAACAGTTTGCGAAACAATTGCTTGTCCAGTTGTTGCCTTTTCATTTGTTGCCAATGTGAGATCGGAAACGGCTTGTATAGAACGTGCAGCTTGTGTCATGCCTGTTGAAATTTCATGAACCACCCGGTTTGCCTCAGAAGCACGTGTAACCTGATTCTCCGCACCACCAGCTACCTCTTTAATAGCTGTAGAAATCGAATTATTTCCTTGTTGTGTTTGTTCAGCACTAACTGAAAGCTCTTCAGATGTAGCTGCTACTCTCTCAGAATTATTCATCACTTCAATGATAATTTTCCTTAAGCTTTCTGTCATTGTGTTAATATCTGTTGCTAGTTTGCCAATTTCATCCCTATTTTTAATAGAAATAGGATCTAGCATTAAATTCCCTTGTGCTACCTGCTTCACACTCATTGACATCGTGGACAACGGTCGAGATATGCTTCTTGAAAGAAGAAGCCCCATGATGATTGAGATGACTAGAACAACCACAATCAAAATCGCTGTATTGGATAGAATGATGGTTGTGAGATTATGTCTTTCCTCCGCAGCTTCCTTTGCCATTGATTGATTTAACTCAACAAGCTTCGTTAGATAACCTTCAACTGTTTCAATTTGTTGCCTGGATTGTTTGATCATTTGACTAGCATCATCATCTTGATTGGCTCTTGATAAAGCAAGAATTTCCTCATGAACAACAAGATATTTATCCCATTCTGCTTGAAATCCATTATAAATTTCTTCTTCCTCTTTAGTCGAAATGGTCTTCTCAACCTGTTTGAACAGCTCATCTAATCTACTAAAAATCGTATCAAATCGCCCATCAAACTGATTCATTTCTCCAATTGTTTCCGCACTAGCATAGAACAGCTGAAACGCAGCAACCTGTTCAACAAGATACCTCATTTCACCTAGCCTTTCTACTGATGGAAGCCACACATCCTCAACTTCACTAGATTTCTTGTTCATTGTGTTCAATCCAGTAAGAGTAGAAACACTAAGTGTTGCAATTAAAATAAAAATGATAGCAAATACAGCAAAAATCTTTCTTCCAACAGTAAGCTTTAAGGGTAATTTCATGACAGTTTTTCTTTGATTACTAGTGTTTCTCTGCTTCTTTACGTATTTATGTAAGAGCTTCTGCATATAGATCCCCCATCCACAGCCATATAATTGTCTGTTATCTAATTTTATTTACCCTTTGATGATAAAAATCCCCTTTTGCACCGAAATCGGTTTCCAAAAGGGGTAAAGTTCTTAGTAAAACATATCAAACCAACCATTTTTAATTGTTTGCTTATACCAATAGTAACTATCTTTCTTTGTTCTTTCTAATGTATTGAAATCAACGTGAATGATTCCAAAACGCTTATCATAGCCTTCTGCCCATTCAAAATTATCAAGCAACGACCATGTGAGGTAGCCTTTAATATTTACACCACTATCAATTGCTCGTTTTAATGATGTTAAATGTTGTTTCAAATAATCAATACGTCTTTGGTCTTTTACTCTGCCGTTTTCAACTCCATCATTGTAGCAGGCACCGTTTTCAGTAATATAAATTGGCACTGAACCGTATTGTTCGTTTATTTTTGTTAAAACCTTATAGAAGCCTTCAGGGTAGATATTCCAATCAAAATCTGTTTTTTCATAACCAATATCTACTTTTTCAGTATCTAGTAATCCCTCATTCTCTTTGTATCTAGTCACACTGCCTGTGTAGTAGTTGATTCCAACAAAATCAATTTCTTGGTTAATGATAGCCATATCGCCTTCTTGGATAGGCACTGTTACACCTTTTTTCTCGAACCACTCTACCATAAATTGTGGATAGCTACCTTTGAATACAGGATCAAAGAACCACTCAACAAACCAGCCTGTTGCTCTGTTACAAGCATCGATGTCTTCTTGTTTGTTGCTAAATGGCTCGTTCCATTCTGTATTAGGTGCATAACCAATTTCACCTTCGTATCCTCCGTCTCTTAGGCGGGATACTGCTTTACCGTGTGCAAGTAGTAAATGATGTGAAATCGTTGTAGCTAATTGTAAATTTTGGAATCCTGGTGCATGAAGTCCGATAAAGTTTGATAGAAATGATACACACCAAGGTTCATTGATTGTAATCCATTTTTTAATTTTTCCGTTAAACTCTTTAAACATAACCTCAGCATAATCAGCAAACGCATCTACTGTTTCACGGTTTTCCCAGCCGCCCTTATCTTGAAGAGCTTGTGGCAGATCCCAGTGATATAGTGTACACATTGGCTCGATTCCATTTGCTAGCAATGCATCTACAAAATCATGATAAAATTGAAGACCCTTTTCATTGATTTCTCCAGTTCCATTTGGAAAAATACGTGGCCATGATACAGAAAAACGATAAATATCAATGCCAAGTTCTTTCATTAATGCAATATCTTCTTCATAGCGGTGATAGCTGTCACACGCTACATCTCCGTTATCGCCATTTAATACTTTACCAGGTGTTTTGGCAAAGGTATCCCAAATGGAAAGACCTCTTCCATCCTCAGTTGCTGCTCCTTCGATTTGGTATGCTGCCGTTGCAGCTCCCCATCTCATCTCTTTTGGAAATTGTATAATTGCCATTGTTGTACCTCCACCAAATTCTTTTCTTATGATTGGCTTTATGATTCTCTTACTACTAAATTAGAATCGATAAAAACAGGCTTTAACTCTGATTTTCCATTGATGATGTCATTTAACATATACGCAGCAAGCTTCCCAAGCTGTTCTTTATCCTGCCTTACAGTCGATAGCTTTGGACTGCTATGTCGACATGCATCAATGTCATCACAGCCAATCACAGATATATCTTCAGGAACCCTTAGTCCCTTATCTCTAATCGCATCAATTGCACCAAAAGCCATCATATCCGATACTGCAAAAACAGCTCGCGGATAAGCTTTTGTTTCTAATATTTTATTCATGGCTTGATATCCACTTTCTTCATGGAAATCCCCATATTGAAACCACTCTTGATGAATCTCAAGGCCAAGCTGATCCATTGTTTCTCTTACACCTTTTTCGCGAAACATCGTGATCGCAGAATCTTCTTGACCACCAATAAACCCAATGTCTCTAGTTCCTTGCAAATAAAAGTGTTGAATCACTTTTCTTGATAAATTCACATTATCACTCATCACAAAGCTTGCTTTTGGTCCGCTAAGCTCCAGGTCAATTCCCATACAAGGAATTTCCTCTCGCACAAGCTCATAGATCGCATCCTCTACTTCTTCACCAGCAATGATGACACAACCATCTACATGAAAATGGCGACATCTTGCTAAATAACTACCATTATCTTTGTAGAATTGTTCGTTTGAGAACATGATAATGTCATAGCCTAGCGAACCAATTGTTTTTTTAAACGAAGTAACAACCTCATTAAAGAAAGGATGTGTAAAATCAACATTTACTTTACCGGCATAAATTAACCCAATTAAATTCGATTTTTTGGTGGCAAGTGCTTTCGCAGAAAAGGTAGGCTGATATCCTGTTTCCCGGATAATATCCAGCACCTTTTTCTTCGTCTTTTCACTAATACCACCATAATTATTTATAATTTTTGATACAGTTCCTGGAGATACTCCAGCCATCTTCGCAATATCTTTAATCGTTAAATTCATAGCGGTCCCTCAATTGCCTTTCGCCTTCATAATAGATTGCTTATTTACTGTTTAGATTACTATTATTTGAAGCAATTTACAATTTGATAATGGGCAAAAAAGGATAGTAATAAATTAAAATTTTATTTAACTGCACCATCTGTAATACTAGAAATAAATAGTCTGTTAAACAGTAGGAAAATAATTAATAAAGGGACTGTAGCCCAGAATACTCCAGATAGAATCATACCGAAGTCAATGTTGAATGTGTTACTTAATGTCGCCAGGGCAACTTGAATTGTATACATTTCTGGATCTCTTAAAATCGTAAATTGCCATAAGAATTCTCCCCATACAGCTGTGAAGACGATAATACCTAATGTTGCAAATGCAGGTAAAATGATCGGCAGCACAATACTGCGGTAGATTCTGAAATTCGAACACCCATCAAGCTTTGCTGCTTCAATTAATTCATCAGGCACCGAATTGCTTACATATTGCCTCATTAAGAAGATTCCTAATGGATTTAAGAAAAATAGAATCGCAACACCTTGTAATGTATCAAGCAAACCTGCTTTTGAGATTAAATAGTATTGCGGAATTAACCCTAACTGTGGAGGGATAACCATTGTTAAAAGAATCGCAATAAACAATGCGTTTTTTCCAGGAAATCTAAATTTCGCAAAAGCAAATCCTGCTAGTGAGCTAATGATTAACACAACGATTGTTACTGATGTACAAAGAATCACAGTGTTTAACATCGCTTGGAAGAAATCAATGGCACCCAATACCTTCTGGAAGTTTTCCACTAACAAGTTACCCGGAGTAATCGTTGGCGGAATGGAGTTATAAGCTGAACTTGGGCGGGTTGCCATTACAAACATCCAATAAAATGGAAACAATGAAAAAAGTGATGCTAGAGTAAGAAATGTATAGATGAAAATTCTACCTTTTGAAAACTTTTTTGTTCCTGCTACGTCACCCATTAGTTAGCTCCCTCCTTTTTTCTACCAATTTTCCCTGATGTTATTAACGTATTAATCGCAGAGAAGACGATGATGATAAATAACAAAATAACCGCTGTTGCTGATGCTGTACCAAAAGATTGTAATTTAAAGGCATCGCGGTATAGATACATAACAACTGTCATTGCTTCATCTCTTGTAAATGCTGATGCACCTAAGAATACGGTTGGTTCAGCGAATAATTGCAGTGCACCAACTGTTGAGAAGAAAACAGTTAAAATGATAAACGGCTTTAACATCGGCATTGTAATATAAAGCATTTGTTGGAACTTATTTGCACCATCAATTGTTGCTGCTTCATACAGGTCATTTGAAATACTTTGAAGACCCGCTAGATAAATGATTGTGTTGTAACCAACCCATCTCCAAAATACCATGATGGAGATTGCAATTTTTGTACCCCATTCAGATGAAGCCCAGCTAACCGGATCAAATCCAAACACGCCTAGTACATAATTGGCTAAGGAAGTTTCGTGATTACTAAATAACACACTAAAAATGAGGGCTACTGCAACCATTGACGTAATATATGGCATGAAGATCGTAACTCGGAAGAAATTTCTAAAGCGGAGAAACGATAGATTTAATAGAAATGCAAGGATAATCCCAACAACTAATTGAGGGGCAGTACCCATTAATCCAATAACGATTGTGTTATATAAAGATTTCCAAAATAGTGGATCTTCTAATACAATTTTGAAGTTATTTAACCCAGCAAACTCCATAGGGCTTAGCCCATTCCATTTTTGGAAAGCTAGATATAAACTGAATAACGCCGGATATAAACCAATAACAGCAAAGATGATAAAGAAAGGTGAAACATAAAGATAGCCAGAAATCATGTCTTTCTTTTCTTCTGATAGAAACCTTTTCTTTTTGACTACTTTTTCGTTTGCAGAAACCATTTTCACTCCCCGTTTCTTTCAGTAAAACTAGATATGGTGCAACGATGCGCACCATATCTTAGCTTCATTCATTTTTTGAATTAACGATTTACTAAATCTTGTGCACGTTTAACAGCAGCTTTCCACTCTTCTTCTGGATCCGCACCGTCTTGAACGTTTTTAAGTGCATTTAGAACTTCTTGGTGTACTGGGAAGTATTTTTCACCTTTATAAACGGCACCTTCGATATCTTGTGCTGCTTGAGCAAATACTTCAGATGTTACTTGACCACCAAAGAACTCATCTTGGTTAGAAGTGAACTCTTCCATTTCATACACAGCTGGTGCAGATGGGAATAATCCATTGCTTTGGAATGATTTTAATTGGTTTTCAGGTGATACTAACCATTCAACGAAATCATATGCAGCTTGTGCATTTTCAGTTTCACTTGGGATTGAGATGTAAGATCCACCCCAGTTAGCAGCAAAATCAGTTGGTAAAGTAGCTACTTTGAAGTTACCTGAAGCATCTGGAGCATTACCTTCCATCCAACCTTTTAACCAGCCAGCACCTAATTCAGCAGCGAACTCACCAGTGTTAACAGCGTTTGACCATTCTGGTGTCCACATATCAAATTTACCAACGATTCCAGCTTTATCTAACTCAACAGCATAATCGTATGCTTTTTTAACCGCACTACCTTCTTCATCTAAAATTAACTCACCATCAGGATTTAAGTATGTTTCAACAGCAGAATCAAGATAGGCTCTGTAAGCCATTTCAATACTGTCTACGAAAGGTTTACCAGTTTTCTCTTTTACTTGTAATCCAGCTTCTTTAAAAGCTTCTGGAGAATTGATTAATGCTTCTACTTCAGCAGGCTCAGTTGGTAGACCAGCTGCTTCGAATACATCTGTACGATAGTATAATGCTTTAGGTCCAATATCAGTTGGAAGACCGAATAAGAAGTCTCCATCTGCATTTTCACCAGCATTCCATTTCCACTCTAGGTATTGATCTTGAACGTCTTTTGCACCAAGATCATATAAGTTTGCAAAACGATCTTGAGCAGCTTTGAAACGATCAAATTGATCTACTTCTAACATCGCGATATCAGGAGCACCACTACCAGCTGATAAAGCTGTGAATAATGCATCATGGTGTTCAGCTGTTTCGGAAGATTTAAATTTTATTGTTACGTTTGGATTTTGTTCTTGATATTCTTTTACTAACTCTTCATAGCCTGTTGCACCGAAAGCCCAGAAGTTTAGTTCTACTTTTTCATCTCCACTTCCGCCACCCTCTGAAGCGGTTTCATTTTTATCCCCACCGCTACATGCCGCTAACGAAAATGCTAAAGCTAAAGACAAACCGGAAGCTAACCATTTTTTCTTGCTTTTCATTTTATTTCCCCCTTGGTTTTTGTTTTATAACCGTTACCTGTTACGGAAACCGATTTCCTTTTTAGGAAAAAATTAAAGTGGTTTTCGTTACTGGAAACCGCTTTCACTTATGATTATATAATCTACTATCCTATAAATCAACTATTTTCCGAAAAAAATAAGAACTTTTTATAAACCGGTTTCCTTAATATTAAGTTCTCATCGTTATGCAAGTAAAAAGCCACCCAAATACGGATGGCTTTAACTAATGATTTATAACTTTTCAGCAGCCGTTAATGACGCGCGAACAAAGTCGCGGAATAGTGGCTGAGGTTTTGTAGGTCTTGATGTAAATTCTGGATGGAACTGTGATGCTACAAACCAAGGATGATCTTTTACTTCAATGATTTCGACTAAGCGGCCGTCTGGAGTTGTACCCGAGAAAATAAAGCCAGCTTCTTCCATTGCTTGACGATATTCATTATTGAACTCATAACGATGGCGGTGACGCTCGTAAATCACTTCATCTTGGTATGCCTCGTATGCACGAGTTCCCTCTTGAAGCTTACTTGGAGATAAACCAAGACGTAATGTTCCACCTAAGTCTTCAACATCTTTTTGCTCAGGAAGTAAATCAATTACTGGATAAGCTGTGTTAGGATCAATTTCAGCAGAATTTGCTCCCGCTAAGCCTAATACATTACGAGCATATTCAATTGAAGCCACTTGCATACCTAAGCAAATTCCTAAGAAAGGCACTTTATTAACACGTGCATAGTTCGTTGCAACGATTTTCCCTTCAACACCGCGGTCACCGAAGCCACCAGGAACTAAAATACCATCAACATCTGCAAGCTGATCTTTTACGTTTTCAGATGTTAATTCTTCTGCGTTTACCCATTTGATTTCGATATCAGAATCATATTCATATCCAGCGTGGCGAAGTGCTTCAACAACAGAAATATATGCATCTTGCAGTTCAACATACTTCCCAACAAGAGCAATTTTTGTTGTTTTTGAAAGGTTCGTAACACGTTGTACAAGCTCTTTCCATTCTGTCATATCCGCGTCATTGCAATTTAGTTTCAAGTGATTGCATACAATTGTATCTAAGTTTTGATCTTGAAGATCTAGTGGGATGCTGTATAACGTTTCTGCATCACGGCACTCGATCACTGCGTTTTTATCAATATCACAGAATAACGCAATTTTATCTTTCATATCTTGAGAAATTGGCATCTCTGTACGAACAACGATCACATTTGGTTGAATACCAAGACTTCTTAATTCTTTAACACTGTGCTGAGTTGGTTTAGTTTTCATTTCACCAGCAGCTTTAATATATGGTACAAGTGTACAGTGGATATACATCACATTGTCACGGCCAACATCACTTTTCACTTGGCGAATGGCTTCTAAGAATGGTAGTGATTCAATATCCCCTACTGTTCCACCAATCTCTGTGATAACAACATCTGCACCTGTTTCTTTACCAGCGCGAAATACTTTGTCTTTGATTTCATTTGTGATATGTGGAATAACCTGAACAGTTCCACCTAGATAGTCACCACGGCGCTCTTTCTTTAGAACAGTTGAATAGATTCTACCTGTTGTCACGTTGTTAAACTTAGTTAAGTTTTCATCAATAAAACGCTCATAATGACCTAAGTCTAAGTCTGTTTCTGCACCGTCTCCTGTAACGAATACTTCACCGTGCTGATACGGACTCATTGTTCCCGGGTCCACATTTATGTACGGATCGAATTTTTGGATCGTTACACTGATTCCACGGTTTTTTAATAATCTTCCTAGTGATGCAGCTGTGATCCCTTTACCTAAAGATGATACAACTCCACCTGTTACAAAAATATACTTTGTCATGGTCTTCCCCCTCAGAAGCTAATCTTTTTTTATTTTGTACAAGAAATGAAAAAATCATTTGAAAAACGATGAATAAGAGTGAAAAATTTTGTGAAATTCAGGGGTAAGCCTGTCCTACTTAACAATTCTAAATCATTTTAGAATTGAACTTTAAACTTTTATATAAAATAAGAAAGCTCCCTTCCAAACAAACTTGAAAGGGAGCTGTAATTGTTTAATTAAACGAACAATCTCTTTTTAAAGAGCCCAAAATAGATTCTACCTAGTTAGAAAAAGAAAGTCAAGACGATTTGATTTTATTTTTCTTCGTCTGAATCATCATCAAAATCGTCGTCTTCTTCGTCATCATCAAGGTCGTCATCATAGTCATCGTCATCATCATCGATTAAATCATCATCATCATCTTCATCTAGATCGTCTGCATCATCTATATCATCAAAATCTTCTTCTTCATCGTCATCTGAATCATCGTATTCATCGATATCGTCATATTCGAGGTCTTCCTCATCAAGCTCATCGTATACATCATCCAGATCTTCATCGTCTGCTTTTTTCGATTTTTTCTTTTTAGGTTTTGCAACAGGAACGATTTCTTCTTCTATTTGCTCGTATGGATACCATGTGCGTAATCCCCACATGTTTTCACCAACACAAATAAAACGGCCATCGATGTTGATGTCTGTATAAAATTGAGCAATCTTATCTTCTACTTGTTGCTGTGATAATCCTAGAAGATCAGCAATTTCTTTTACTAAATCACTAAATACGTAAGGTTTTCTTGCTTCTAAGAATAGTTCATAGGCAACCTCAACCATTGCCATTTCTTTTATTTGTTCTTCTGTTAATTGTTTTAGACTCAAGTTCCGGCACTTCCTTTCTACATCATCGATCTATTGTAAATCCAGGGCTGCTTTCTAGTGTGGTTCTGTTATGTTAGACAGAATTCAGCTAGAATAAGCCAATTAAGTAGAATAAACTTTAAAATATGTACATAGTAAACCTATCAAATCATACCATTCATTATAAACAATTTCTAGCAGTTTATGCCACCTTTATCATGTAAAAATTGATTTAGGAGTGTTTTTAGGTTATTTTTGCCACCATCTCGCAACTCTTTATCCACTAAAACGGTCTTCATCACATGCATGAAGACCATCTCAGCACGTTCCACCCACTTAAACAGTCTTCATCTCGCCTATGAAGACCATCTCGCAACTCTTCACCCACTTAAACAGTCTTCATCTC
>NZ_JBLUOI010000013.1:13160-31773 GCF_048059995.1 Metabacillus sp. YM-086
TCTTCACCCACTTAAACAGTCTTCATCTCGCCTATGAAGACCATCTCGCAACTCTTCACCCACTTAAACAGTCTTCATAGCCTCGTTAATGACAGCCGGAAGTGTCACACCTAGCCACTAAAAAAAACAGAAACCGGCGTAACCGGTTTCCCCAACTCTACATATTCCTTCTATATTGTCCCCCGACCTCATATAATGCCTGCGTAATTTGGCCAAGGCTGGCTACTTTTACAGTTTCCATTAGTTCGGCAAAGATGTTGCCGTTGTGGATAGCTTTGTTTTTTAGGTTCAACAATGCTTCTTCAACTTTGTGCTCGTGTGTTTGTTGGAAGGCCTTTAAGTTTTGGATTTGCGTTTCTTTTTCTTCCTGTGATGCACGGGCGAGTTCCATGTTGTCCATCATGTCTTGTGATGGTGGGTTTGGATTTAGGTAAGTGTTTACACCGATGATTGGCAGTTCACCTGTGTGTTTTTTCATTTCATAGTGCATCGATTCATCCTGGATTTTGCCGCGTTGATATTGTGTTTCCATTGCGCCTAGTACACCGCCGCGTTCATTAATACGGTCAAATTCCTGTAGTACTGCTTCTTCTACTAAGTCTGTTAACTCTTCAATAATGAATGAGCCTTGCAGCGGATTCTCATTTTTAGTTAAGCCATGTTCTTTCGTAATAATCATTTGAATGGCCATTGCGCGGCGTACAGATTCTTCTGTTGGCGTTGTGATCGCCTCGTCATAGGCGTTTGTGTGTAATGAATTACAATTATCATGCAGGGCCATTAGCGCTTGAAGGGTTGTGCGAATGTCGTTAAAATCAATTTCCTGGGCATGTAGGGAGCGCCCTGATGTTTGAACATGATATTTTAGCTTTTGACTTCGTTCATTGGCGCCGTATTTGTCGCGCATGACGGTTGCCCATATTCTCCGGGCAACGCGACCGATAACGGTATATTCCGGATCGAGTCCATTACTAAAGAAAAACGATAAGTTAGGTGCGAATGAATCAATATCCATTCCTCTGCTTAAGTAATATTCCACATACGTAAACCCATTTGAGAGCGTAAAGGCTAGTTGTGAAATTGGATTGGCTCCTGCTTCTGCGATATGGTAGCCAGAAATGGAAACAGAGTAATAATTTCGTACCTTTTGATCAATAAAGTATTGCTGAATATCCCCCATTAAACGGAGGGCAAACTCTGTTGAAAAAATACATGTGTTTTGTCCTTGATCTTCTTTTAAAATGTCGGCTTGCACGGTTCCTCTTACTGTTTGAAGAGTGAAGGCTTTTACTTCATCATATTCTTCCATTGTTAGCGAACGTCCGAGCTCAGCTTCCTTTCTGTTTACCTGCTGCTCAATCGCTGTATTCATGAACATCGCTAATATAATTGGTGCTGGACCATTGATTGTCATTGAAACAGATGTGGAAGGGGCACATAAATCAAAGCCATCATAGAGCTTTTTCATATCATCTAATGTACAAATGCTTACTCCACTTTCCCCAATTTTCCCGTAAATATCAGGGCGGTAGGCTGGATCTTCTCCGTATAGTGTTACGGAATCAAATGCCGTACTTAAGCGCTTTGCATCATCATCTTTTGATAAATAATGAAAGCGGCGGTTCGTACGGGCAGGAGTTCCTTCACCAGCGAACTGTCTTTTTGGGTCTTCCCCTTCACGTTTAAACGGAAACACACCTGCTGTATATGGAAAAGAGCCTGGTACATTTTCTTTATAAAGCCAATTTAAAACATCACCGTCATTTTTATATTTTGGTAATGATACTTTCGGGATGGATAATCCTGATAGGGAAGTGGTTCTAAGCTTTGTAACAATTTCTCTGTTGCGAATAACCGTTGTAAATTGCTCTTGAGCATATTTCTCCTTTGTTTCTTCCCAGCTATTTAAAAGTGCTTTTGATTGAGGTGTTAGCTTTTCCTCAAGAGAATTCAGGACATTTTTTAAAGATAAAATCACTTCTTCATTTGTTTCCTGTTCCATAAGCGTTTCAAGCGCACCTTTTAGTTGAAACCTTTTTGTCGCAAGCTCTGCTTGTTCCTCTGAGTGACGATGATAGTTTCGAACAGTTTCACTGATTTCTCTTAAGTAATAACGGCGTTCAGGCGGAATAATCACGTTTTGCTTTTCCACATCTTTAACAACCGGAAGAGAGGTTTGCCAATCTAGATTTGTTTTTTCATTGATTAATTCTAGTAGCCTTGCGAATAGAGTGTTTGTGCCTAAATCATTAAACTGACTGGCAATTGTGCCATAAACAGGCATCTCATCTAGTGGCTGATCAAATAGCATTCGACTGCGCTGCACCTGCTTTTGCACTTGGCGCTTCGCATCTTCAGAGCCTTTACGCTCAAATTTATTGATAACGACCACATCAGCATAATCGAGCATATCAATTTTTTCTAATTGAGATGGTGCCCCAAATTCACTTGTCATGACGTACATTGATAGATCACATATCTCAGCGATTTCTGCATCACCTTGACCAATACCGCTTGTTTCAACGATCACAAGATCAAAGCCAGCTGCCTTTACAATAGAGATCGCATCTTGAATGGCCAATGATAGCTCTGACTTTGATTGTCTCGTTGCCAAGCTTCTCATAAACACTCGTGGAGAAAAAATGGCATTCATGCGGATTCGATCTCCAAGCAATGCCCCACCAGTTTTTTGCTTCGTTGGATCCACGGATAATATGGCGATTTTTACTGATGGCAACTCATTTAAAAAACGTCGAATTAATTCATCTGTTAGTGAGCTCTTTCCGGCACCACCTGTTCCCGTAATCCCGATCACAGGTGTTTTCGTACTCAACGTTTTTATTTCACTAATTAGGTTTTCTGCTGCTTCTGTGATTTCTTGTTTAAACACTTTCGCTTCTGCACAAGAAATGAGTTTGGCAACTGCTTTTGTTTCTCCTTCTTTCACATCGTCCAAAGAGATTTCTCCCTTTTCAACGGTAGAAAAATCGCACTCTCTTAGCATATGGTTGATCATGCCCTGTAGACCAAGCTCGCGACCATCATCAGGAGAGAAAATTTTCGCAATACCATACTCATGAAGCTCTTTTATCTCTCGAGGAATAATGACTCCCCCGCCGCCGCCATAAAGACGAATATGTCCTGCTCCTTTTTCCTGCAGTAGATCGTACATGTATTTGAAAAATTCAACGTGTCCACCTTGATAGGAAGAAATGGCAATCCCCTGAACATCCTCCTGAATCGCAGCAGCCACGATTTCTTCAACTGAACGATTGTGTCCAAGATGAATCACTTCCGCTCCACTTGCTTGAAGGATTCGTCGCATAATATTAATGGAAGCATCGTGTCCGTCAAATAAACTTGATGCTGTGACAAAGCGAACAGCATGCTTTGGTTTATATACCTCTGTTATTGTCATTTATAAAAACACCCCTTTGATTGCCACAAAAGTTACTTCCCAACCCCTTGTAAAATAACCTTTGTTTGCAGCTCAATGTAATCTTCAAGCGTATACATTTTGTGAAGGGCCCAGCGTCTAAAGCCCCACATTTGGCCTTTGACAAAAATATTGTGAGCAATTAAATCACATTCTGGCTCTGATAACGTTAATTCCCCATTTTGCACACAGTCTTTAACAATTTTTTTAAACATCCCGACCATTTCCATTTCCTTTTTTAACACATATGGTAAAGCGTCCTTAGATAATGACTTAACTTCCTGATACATAACGAGCACTTCATCTTGCATCTCATCCATGACGATAAAATAATTGTGAATCGCTCGCTTTAAACTTTCTATTGTGCCTTGTTTTGTATCAATATCTTCCTCTAAGCGGGCATGAACCTGGTCATAAATGCTGTCACAAACTAAGTAAAGAACATCCTCTTTTTGGCGAATATATTCATACAACGTTCCGATACTAAAGCCGGCAGACCTTGCAATCTCTCTAGTTGTCGTGCGGTGAAATCCTTTTTCTTTAAAAAGATTGACCGCACCTTTAATCATTTGCTCTCTTCGCTTTTCAATTAACTTCTCATCCTTAACGGATGCGACAACTTCACGCTTTTCCATCTACCTCCCACCTATCACCGAAACTAGTATTCCTTTATTTCGTTAACATTCTAGAAATGACAAGTCGTTGAATTTCCTGTGTGCCTTCATAGATTTGTGTGATTTTGGCATCTCTCATAAACCGCTCAACAGGGTAATCCTTTGTATAGCCATAGCCACCAAATACTTGA
Organism: Metabacillus sp. YM-086; assembly: GCF_048059995.1. Taxonomy (NCBI): domain Bacteria; kingdom Bacillati; phylum Bacillota; class Bacilli; order Caryophanales; family Bacillaceae; genus Metabacillus; species Metabacillus sp. YM-086. The sequence goes on from NZ_JBLUOI010000013.1 coordinate 17,402, forward strand.
ACGGCCTCAGTTGTAACCTTCATCGCTGTGTCACCAGCAAAAAGCTTAGACATTGCTGATTCTTTACCATATGGCAACCCTTCAGACTCTAGCCATGCTGCTTGATAGGTTAATAATCGTGCAGCTTCAATATTTGTTGCCATATCAGCAAGCTTAAAGCTGATTCCTTGCTGAGCTGCGATCGGCTTGCCGAATTGCTCTCTTTCTTTTGCATAGGCAATGGCTGCATCCAACGCACCCTGTGCAATTCCAACTGCTTGAGCTGCTATACCGTTTCTACCACCATCTAATGTCATCATAGCAATTTTAAAGCCATCCCCAATCTCGCCTAATACATTTTCTTTTGGTACTTTACACTCTTCAAACATAATCTCCGTTGTAGGTGATGAACGAATGCCCATTTTGCTTTCTTTTTTTCCTACTGAGAAGCCTTCAAAATCTTTTTCAACGATAAACGCTGTTGTTCCCTTATGCTTGCTTGAAGGATCTGTTACTGCAAATACGATATAGATATCGGCAATTCCTCCATTTGTGATGAAAATTTTTGAGCCATTTAAAATATAATCGTCTCCGTCTTCACGGGCATTCGTGCGCATACCACCTGCATCAGATCCTGAACCAGGCTCAGTTAACCCGTATGCCCCGATTTTTTCGCCTAGTGCCATCGGTTTTAGGTATTTTTGCTTTTGTTCTTCATTACCGAACTTATATAGAGGCCAGCCTGCAAGCGACGTATGGGCGGATAACGTTACACCTGTTGATGCACACACTCTTGAAAGCTCCTCAACTGCGATCACATATGATAGATAGTCACTGCCAATCCCGCCATATTCCTCAGACCAAGGAATTCCCGTTAATCCAAGGTCCGCCATTTTTCTGAAAATGTCCATATCAAAACGCTCTTGCTCATCGCGCTCTGCTGCTGTTGGTTCTACTTCTTTCCTTGCAAAGTCTCTTACAGTTTTTCGTAGCATTTCATGTTCTTCTGAAAGTTTAAAGTACATCTCTTTCTCCCCATTTCACCGCTTATTTTTCTTTCACCAAATGTTTACTGATGACAATTCGCTGAATTTCACTAGTACCTTCGTATATTTCACAAACCTTTGCATCACGGAAATACCGCTCCACCGGGTATTCCTTTGTATAGCCATAGCCGCCAAAGATTTGAATCGCCTCTGTGGTAACCTCCATTGCTGTTTTTGAAGCAAATAGCTTTGCCATCGCAGCCTGCTTGCCACATGGAAGTCCTTGTTCCTTTAGCCATGCAGCTTGATAGACTAGTAGCTTCGCAGCCTCCACATTTGTTGCCATATCCGCAAGCTTAAAGGAAATTCCTTGCTGGGCTGCGATTGGCTTGCCAAACTGCTTGCGTTCCTCTGCATAAGCTGTTGCCTTCTCTAGTGCAGCCTCGGCAATTCCAAGTGCTTGAGCAGCAATGCCAATTCGGCCGCCGTCTAAGTTTGCCATCGCAATCTTAAAGCCTTCACCCTCTTTTCCTAGAAGGTTTTTAAGCGGGACTCTAGCATTCTCAAAAATCAGCTCAGTAGTTCGTGACCCATTTAATCCCATTTTGTGTTCATCTTTTCCGATAAGAAATCCCGGTGTTCCTTTTTCAATGATTAACGCCGATATGCCATTGGTTCCTTTGTCCTCGCTCGTTCGGGCAAAAACTATATATATGTCAGCTTCACCACCATTTGTAATAAATACTTTTGATCCATTTAATAGATAGTGATCATCCTTTTTAATGGCCTTTGTTTTCATGCTTGCCGCGTCAGATCCGGAGCTTGGTTCTGTTAAACAAAAAGCTCCTAGACGCTCCCCTGTTGCAAGCTTTTTTACATAGTTGTTTTTTTGCTTTTCATTGCCAAACATTAAAATTGGATAGGTTGCAACAGATGTGTGAACAGATAAAATAACAGCTACTGTCGCACTTACTTTGGCTATTTCATGAATAGCCATAATATAAGAGGTGTAGTCCATGTTCGCCCCGTCATATTCGGTCGGAATTGGAATCCCCATTAATCCAAGTCCCGCCATCTTTTGAAGTACAGAGGATGGAAATACCCCTTTTTCCATTTCTTCCACAAATGGCTCAATTTCGGCTTTTGCAAATTCACGTATCATTTTTTGCATCATTACTTGCTCTTCTGTAAAATGTAGATTCACTTGATGCCCACCCCTTTGGTCATTGCAAAATGAAAACCCTATGTTTCTACTGAAATTAGGAATACTGATAAAACCCTCTACCAGATTTTTTCCCAAGCCAGCCTGCTTTTACATATTTACGTAGCAATGGACATGGGCGATATTTATCATCACCAAAGCCTTCATGAAGTGTTTCCATAATGTATAAGCATGTGTCCAATCCGATAAAATCTGCCAAAGTTAACGGACCCATTGGATGGTTCATCCCAAGCTTCATTACTTCATCAACTGCTTCCGGCTCTGCCACTCCTTCATACACAGTAAAAATTGCTTCATTGATCATCGGCATTAAAATGCGGTTGGAAACGAAACCGGGGAAATCTTTCACCTCAACAGGTGTTTTATTTAATTTTTTCGTAAGATCTTCAATTTGCTGATAAACTTCATCAGATGTAGCAAGACCGCGGATAATTTCAACGAGTTTCATCACAGGAACAGGATTCATAAAATGCATGCCGATTACGCGATCGGGCCTGTTAGTAGCTGCGGCAATTTCTGTAATTGGTAAGGATGAGGTGTTAGTTGCCAAAATAACCTGCTCTGGTGCAAGAGTATCGAGTTGCTGGAATAGTGTTGTTTTCACTTCCATTTTTTCAATCACAGCCTCGATAATGAAATCAACTTCTTTCGCATCTTCAATGGAAACGGAAGGGATGAGTCGCTTTAGCGTTTCATCTTTGTCCTGCTCGGAAAGCTTTCCTTTTTCCACCTGTCTTTCTAATTGCTTTTGAATGGAAGTTAAACCTTTTTCGATGATTTCCTGTTTCATATCATGAAGGACAACTTGAAATCCAGCCATGGCACACACTTGGGCAATGCCCGAGCCCATTTGTCCGGCACCGATTACCATGATTTTTTGAATGCTCATATGGGGCCTCCTCTTTAAATTTGGATTGTTTTCTATACGTTTTATCTAACGGAAATCTAGTTTTTAATTCTGTTTTGCGCGCTGAGGTGAGAGGTCAGAGGTGAGATTTGAGGCAATCGGGGAGTGCCCGATTGCACTATTAAAGTTAGACCTCAATCATGATGGCATCGCCTTGGCCGCCGCCGCTGCAGATGGCTGCAATGCCGATTCCGCCGCCTTTGCGCTTTAATTCATGAATTAAGGTGATGAGAATTCTTGCTCCACTTGCACCGATTGGGTGGCCGATTGCAACAGCTCCACCGTTTACGTTTACCTTTTCTGGATCAAGACCGGCAATTTGGTTTGCGGCTAATGCAACTGTTGCAAATGCTTCATTAATTTCAAAAAGATTAATATCTTCAACAGTTTTGCCTGTTTTTCTTAATAGCTCATTAATGACAAGTCCCGGTGTTTTAGGGAAGTCTTCCGCTTCAACCGCAATTGCTGTATGAGCTAAGATAGTTGCAAGAGGTTCTCTGCCTTCTTTTTTCGCCCTTTCATCACTCATTAACACAAGAGCTGCTGCTCCGTCATTAATTCCTGGCGCATTACCTGCTGTGATCGTTCCATCATGATCAAAAACAGGGTTCAGCTTTGCTAATCTTTCTATTGATGTGTCTTTACGTGGTGCTTCATCTTTGTCGACCACAATTGGGTCTCCTTTACGCTGTGGTACTTCAACAGCAACTATTTCTTCACTTAAAATTCCAGCTTCCTGAGCAGTAACCGTGCGCTGATGGCTTCTTAATGCCCACTCATCCTGCTGTTGTCGGGTGATTTCAAGCTCTTTTGATGTGCTGTTGCCGTATGTGCCCATGTGAACACCAGTAAAGCTGCATGTTAAGCCATCATGAATCATTAAATCCTTTACAGCAGAATCACCCATACGCAGTCCCCATCTTGCTTTTGGCATCATATATGGCGCATTGCTCATTGATTCCATGCCTCCAGCTACAATCACTTCTTCGTCTCCGGCACGAATTATTTGATCGGCCATTGTGACGCTTCTTAGTCCAGATGCACAAACCTTATTTACTGTTTCTGTTTTTACATTCCATGGCAGATTTGCCGCACGGGCCGCTTGACGTGATGGAATTTGTCCTTGTCCTCCTTGCAGAACATTTCCGATAATCACTTCTTGGACATCTTCAGGTTGAACACTTGCTCTTGTTAATGCTTCCTTTATGGCGATGCCTCCAAGCTCTGATGCTGTTAATGTTGAAAGAGCTCCACCAAACTTCCCCACAGGTGTTCTTACTCCACTTAAAATAACGGTTTTTGCCATGTCCCTCTCCCCTTTGCAATGTATGTAAATTATTAAATAGTAAACGCTTACAAACAGTGACTGAACGCTCGCTCAATTTTTCTTCAGAGATAAAGAGGGGAATTTCCCCTCTTTCCATTTTATCTTACTTTTCTTTGAAAATGACTATGAAACTAGCTCTTTTTGTTCGCCAAATATCGACTTTTCTAGAAGCTCTGCAACATCATATGTGCTCACCGTTTCTTCTACTTCTTTTGCTTTCGTTCCATCACTTAACATCGTTAAGCAATACGGACAGCCTGAGCTAATCACCGATGGATTAACAGCTAATGCTTGCTCTGTTCTTGCCACGTTAATGCGGCTTCCTGTATCTTCTTCTGTCCACATTAAGCCACCACCAGCTCCACAGCACATTCCTTTATCACGATTTCGTTCCATTTCAATTAGCTTCACACCAGGGATTGCTTTTAAAATATTACGTGGTGCATCATATACTTCATTGTACCTTCCTAGGTAACAAGAATCATGGAATGTAATGGTTTCATTAACAGGAAGGCTTGGTTTCAGTCTTCCAGAAGCCACTAACTCTGCAAGTAATTCTGTATGATGATAAACCTCTGCTTCTAACCCGAAATCAGGGTATTCATTTTTAAAGATGTTGTAAGCATGTGGGTCGATTGTGACAATCTTTTTCACATCATTTTTTACAAACTCATCAATATTTTTCGTTGCAAGCTCTTGGAATAAAAATTCATTCCCAAGGCGACGCGGTGTATCTCCTGAGTTTTTCTCTTTGTTACCAAGAATCGCAAATTTAACTCCAGCTTCGTTAAGAAGTTTTGCAAAAGATAAAGCAATTTTTTGACTGCGGTTATCGTAAGAGCCCATTGAGCCAACCCAAAATAAGTATTCAAACTCTTCTCCTGATTTGCTCATTTCTTTTACCGTTGGAACGTGTACATCTTCGCGTGCTTCACGCCATGTTTCACGCTCTTTACGGTTAAGTCCCCAAGGATTTCCTTGGCGTTCAATGTTTGTCATTGCACGCTGAGCATCTGCATCCATTTTTCCTTCTGTTAGCACTAGATAACGGCGCATATCAATGATTTTATCAACATGCTCATTCATAACCGGACATTGATCTTCACAGTTACGGCACGTTGTACAAGCCCAAATTTCTTCTTCTGTAATCACATCACCGATTAATGAAGCACTATAGCCAGTTGCTGCCGTTTCTTGCGCACCTGAGCTAGCTGCCATCATTGCAATTTGATTTCCTTTTGTGCCACTGAATGCTACAGCCGGCACCCATGGTTGTTTTTGTGTAACAGCTGCTCCTGTAAAGGTTAAATGGTCACGCAGCTTAATGATCAGGTCCATCGGAGAAAGTATTTTCCCTGTCCCTGTCGCCGGACACATATTTGTACAGCGCCCACATTCAACACATGCATATAAATCAATTAACTGTGGTTGTGTAAAGTCTTCAATTTTGCCAACCCCGAATGATTCTTGTGTTTCATCTTCGAAATCAATTTTTTCAAGTTTACCGGGGTTTGATGTACGGTTAAAGTACACATTCGCAGGCCCGGCAATTAAATGCGCATGCTTTGATTGTGGAACATACACTAAGAACGTTAATAAGAAAAGTAAATGGATCCACCATGCAATATAGAAAATAACAATTGATCCTGTTTTACCTACAAAGCTAAGTAAAAAAGCGAATGATGAGGCTAGCGGCTCAGACCATGTTAGATCATGACCATGCCAGATTAAGCCCATTCCGTTCCCAAGCAATACCGATAGCATTAAGCCACCAATAAACAGTAAGACTAGTCCTGATTTAAAGCCTCGTTTTAAACGAACAAGCTTTTCAACATAACGACGATGAAATGCCCAAACTACAGCAACTAAAATCATAAAGGTGACGATTTCCTGGAAAAACGTAAACGCCGGATACAGCGGTCCAAGCGGCAGGTGTGCACCTGGCACTAAGCCTTTAATAATAAAATCAATGGCTCCAAATTGAACAAGAATAAAGCCATAGAAAAACATCACGTGAATGATTCCACTCTTCTTATCTTTTAAGAGCTTTTTCTGTCCAAACACATTCACCCAAATTTTTTCAAGTCTTTCTTTTACCTTCCCATCAAATTCGACTTTTTTTCCTAGCTTAATATAAGCCATTCTTGTACGAATTAAGTAGATGAAAAGATGAATTCCGTAAGCGGTTACAATTAAAAATGCAACTAAATTTACCCAAAGTAATGCGCCCATGTTGTTTCCCCCAATCTCCCAATTGTTACAGTCTGTTTTTCCCCTTTGCACAACAGTAAGTTTCTTGTTTTCTGAATTTACTTATATCTCTATGATAATAAATGAATGAGCATTCAGTCAATAATTTTTTAAGGGTGATTTATAAATGCTGGTTGTACAATGTATTCTTGATGTTTTTAAATATGCATTGTTCCAGTAAAGAATCTAATGATTACATAAAAAAGAAAAATCCGCTAAAAATAAATAGAACGTACTGATTACCTACTTACCTTTCATAAAAATATATGTGCTGCTAGGAGGATGGCGTTTTGAACATCGTATTCATTATCTGCTTTATCATAGTGGCGATTATTTGTTGGTGGACAATTGATTATCACCTTGGTAGAAGAAATCATCTTGCAACAAGCAAGTACACGCAATTTCCTCGACGTAAAAGTGATATTACCCTTATTACAGATGGAGATACTTTATATAAAGATCTTTTTGAGAGCATTAAAAATAGTACGAAAAGTATTCATGTGCTATTCTTCATTGTGAAAAATGATGAAATCAGTCATGAGTTTTTAACGATTCTGGGTGAAAAAGCAAGGCAAGGTGTCGAAGTGCGCCTTTTACTTGATTATGTAGGCAGCTCGAAGCTTACGAAAAAAAGGATTCAACTTCTAAAAGACAATGGTGTTCGTTTTGCTTTTACTCATAAACCTAAGTTTCCTTACCTTTTTTATACAACGCAAGCAAGGAATCATCGGAAAATAACCGTTTTAGATGGTAAAATTTCTTATTTAGGTGGCTTTAATATTGGAAAAGAATATCTTGGGAACGATCCAAAGCTAGGATACTGGAGAGATTTTCACCTGAAAATCACCGGAGAAGGCACGGCCGATTTACAGGAGCAATTTTTAAAAGACTGGTATGATTCTACTGGTGAAAACGATGTAGATAATCCCAAGTACTATCCTAACCAGCCACTCGGTAAGAGTGAGCATATGTTCATCTCTACATATGGAGAAAATCTTGAAAAACATTTCATTTCGTTCATTAGGGATGCTAAGCAAGACATTTTAATTTGCTCGCCCTATTTCATTCCGGGTAAAGTTATTTTGGATGAGCTTTTAGCTGCTCTATCAAGGGGCGTACGTGTCCGAATTATGGTGCCGATGCGAAAGGATCATCCGCTTGTAAAAGAAGCTTCATTCCCATACTTTGGTCCCCTACTACTTGCAGGCTGTGAAATTTACCAGTATTACCATGGCTTTTTTCACGCAAAGATGATTATGATTGACGATCATCTTTGTGACATTGGAACAGCAAACTTTGATAAAAGAAGCTTTTATTTAAACGATGAAATGAACTGCCTCATATATGACCGCGAATTTATTCAAGAGGTAAAAAAATTTGTTCAAGGTGATTTGGGTCGTTCAGAGCTGTTAACCTATCAGGCCTATCAGAAGAGATCTCTTTTTGAAAAAGGAAAAGAAAGGTTTGCAACATTAGTGTCGCATTTTTTGTAATCTTATTGGAGTACAGGGTGTGGAATCTTGTAGGCTCTCTGGCTCCGAAATAGTATGACTTTAGAACGGGAGGGAGATCATGATTATTCGGTTCGGCTATGTGTCACATGCTCTTTCTCTATGGGATTGTTCACCAGCCAAAACATTAACATTCACGAGATGGAAAAAGCTCGAAGAACAGGAACGACACGAGCAACTTTTATATGTAACGAAACAAAATCTGGAACATACTTTACGGATGATGCACTATAATATTGCCCATGAAATAATGGTATACCGAATGTCATCATCAATTGTCCCACTAGCTACCCACCCTGAGGTGCTATGGGATTATAAAACACCATTTAAGGATTTGCTCACTGAAATTGGAGATTTGGTTAAAAAGTATAAGCTTCGGACGAGTTTTCATCCAAATCAGTTTACACTGTTTACAAGCGATAAAAAGCATATTACAGAAAATGCAGTTGGTGATATGACCTATCATTATGACTTATTGGATGCGATGGGACTTGCTGATGAAGCCATTATTAACATTCATGTTGGCGGGGCTTACGGTGACAAAACTAAGGCTACAGAACGTTTTCATCATAATATTAAGAAACTGCCAACACATATAAAAAAGCGAATGACTCTAGAAAATGATGATAAAACCTATACAACATCAGAAACATTGGCCATTTGTCAAAAGGAGCAGATTCCCCTTTTATTTGATTATCATCATTACATGGCTAATAAAGACGATGATGAAAATTTTTTAGAACTGCTTCCTACTATTTTTACTACATGGGATTGGGTCGGAATACACCCGAAAATACATGTTTCCTCCCCAAAATCTGAGAAGGAATTTCGCAGTCATGCGGATTATGTTGATGTTGAGTTTTTAATGCCTCTATTAAAAGGGTTAAAAGAATTGAATGTTGACGTTGATTTGATGATTGAAGCAAAACAAAAGGATAAAGCAGCATTGAAGCTTTGTGAGGATGTTGCGAAGATTAGAGGAGTTAAGCGGATTGGTGGCGCTACTATAGAATGGTAGTGCCATTTTCCTATTATAAATGGTAACGTTTTCACTTGATTTATAGGATGGATCTGGGTTATTCTTTATTCTACAGCGGTGCACTTACATTTACTTTTGTGCAATCGGTTGCACAACCTGAGTAATTATGTAAGCGTTTAAACTAAGCTGTTGTACAACAAAGGAGGATGTTATATGTGTCATTTTTTCAAAAGGTTTGGAATTAGCTTACTCATTATTCTACTTACCGTTTCTTCTCTCTTTTCAACCTCAGCAAGCGCAGACATCAAATCAGATTATAAAACATACGTCATGGCACCACTTACGAAAATCACTAATTGGAGTGATTTTGCAAAGCAGTTAGCTACTTTAAAAAGCAATGGGGTATATGCTTTAACAACTGATGTTTGGTGGGGTGATGTTGAAAAAAACGGCAACAATCAATTTGATTGGTCTTATTATCGTCAATATGCACAGACTGTAAGGGAATCTGGACTTAAATGGGTTCCGATCATCTCCACACACCAATGTGGCGGCAATGTTGGTGATGATTGCAATATTCCGATACCAAGCTGGGTTTGGAATTTAGCCTCAACTGATACACTTACTCATAAATCCGAAACCGGCTATGTGAACAAAGAAACATTATCTCCATGGGCATCAGGTGTCGTCTCAACACAATATGATGAGTTATATGAATCATTTGCGCAAAATTTTTCAGATTATAAAGATATTATTATTAAAATCTACTTAAGTGGTGGACCTGCAGGAGAATTAAGATTTCCATCTTATGTATCAAACGACGGATGGTCTTATCCCTCAAGAGGAAAACTGCAAGCATATACGGAAACAGCAAAAAGTGACTTCCGGACAAATATGCAAGCTAAATATAGTACTTTAACAAACTTAAACACTGCTTGGAAAACAAATCTTACTTCATGGACTCAGGTAAACCCACCTTCAGATGGAGATAACTTCTTCTCTTCAGGTGCTGCGTATAATAGCCAATATGGAAAAGATTTTATGACATGGTATCAGAATGTTTTAATTAAGCATCTTAACCTAATTAGTCAGAAGGCTCATGAAAATTTTGATCCTACATTTGGTGTTCCAGTCGGTGCTAAAATTGCCGGAATTCATTGGAAAATGAATGATCCTTCTATGCCACACGCATCTGAATACTCAGCAGGATATTACAATTATGCAAGTATACTTGATCGATTTAAAGCTAGTAATCTACATCTTACTTTTACATGTTTAGAGATGGACAACAGTCAAGAATTTACAAGTCCATATTACTCAGCACCAAAAGCACTTGTTACTCAAATTGCGAATTTAGCGACACAAAGAGGAATCGTGCTGAATGGAGAAAATGCACTGGCAATCTCTAGCTCCGATGCCAGCTATAGTGAGTCCCGCTACCGAAATACCGCACAGCATTTATTCAATGAAGGCTTCAGCGGCTTCACTCTGCTTCGTTTAGCAAATGTCGTTCAATCTAATGGCACAAAAACAGCTGAAATGGACCGATTCCGAGATATTTTAGCTCTACAGCCGATAAAAGTTGAATTTATCGTTAAAAATGCTCCTACTGCATACGGTGATACCGTTTATGTAACAGGAAACCGTTGGGAAATGGGCATGTGGAATAACCCAGATGGAGACATGATCAAACTTACTTGGGATAACACAAATAAAGACTGGCGCGGAACAGCAACTATCGCAGCGAATCGTTACTATGAATTTAAAGCGGTGATTGTCGGCTCAAATGGAAGTCCAAAAGCATGGGAGCCTAATGGTAATAATACTTGGTCTACGCCAAATGTGAGTTCGAATTATACGATTCAGTGGTAGAAAGAAGAGTAAATCTCCTCGGTTTGGGTTTAGGCAAACTGAGGGGGTTTTTTGTTTTGGAGGGTGGCGAGGCTGGTGTTGGGGAGTTTTATGAATGAACTGCTCTTTTAAATGGGAGAAACTTAGGCTACTTTGGGTTTTTCATTGTATTTTTCAGTGCTGCCGGAACTGGAATCAGGCTTTATCTTCGATTTTGGGATGTTTATCTTCGATTCTGGAGAGTTTATCTTCGATTTTGAGCACTTTATCTTCGATTTTGGGCACTTTATCTACGATTCCTGCAATTTTATCTTCGATTGCCCTTTTCCTTATAAAAAATCAAGTTGAATTACAGGGTTGTATCCGGTTTTCAAATTTCACCACAAAAAAACCCCAGATGAACAACTTTCATCTGAGGCAAACTTCTCTTCTTTTTTACATCTTCTCAGGGGCAGAAACACCAATGATCGTAAATGCATTTTGTAATGTAACTTGCGTTGCTTTCATTAGGCCTAGTCTTGCACGGCTTTTTTCTGTGTTTTCAGGATCTAGCACTTTTTCAGCGTTGTAGAAGCTGTGAAGTGTTGATGCTAAATCATAAATGTAATTTGTGATGCGGTGCGGGATACGTTTTTGAGCTGCCTCCGCTACTGCTTGTGGGAATTCACCTAGTTTTTTCAGTAAGTCAAATTCTTTTTCAGATGAAATTTCATCTAAGTTTAGGTTATCCACGAATGATAATCCTTGTTCTTCACCTTGGCGCAGCATACTGCAAATACGTGCATGAGCATATTGTGCGTAGTATACAGGGTTTTCGTTTGATTTAGATACAGCAAGATCAAGATCAAAGTCCATATGTGTATCAGCGCTTCTCATTGCGAAGAAGTAACGTACAGCATCAAGACCTACCTCTTCAATTAAATCACGCATTGTAACAGCTTTACCTGTACGTTTACTCATCTTCATTTTTTCACCATTTTTGTAAAGATGAACAAGCTGAATGATTTCAACTTCAAGAGTATCCTTGCCATAGCCAAGTGCTTCGATCGCTGCCTTCATACGAGGAATGTAGCCATGGTGGTCTGCGCCCCATACGTTAATCAGCTTTGTAAAGCCTCGGTCAAGCTTGTCCTTGTGATAAGCAAGGTCTGGTGTTAAATATGTGTAAGAGCCATCATTTTTGATTAAAACACGGTCCTTGTCGTCACCGAATGTTGTGGAGCGGAACCATGTTGCACCATCTTCTTCATAGATGTGGCCTTTTTCTTTTAAAGCAGCAAGGGCATTATCAATTTTTCCGTTGTGATAAAGAGATGTTTCTGAGTACCACACATCAAATGGCACACGGAATTCCTCTAAATCAGCTTTTAGCTTGGCCATTTCATATTTTAATCCGTATTCTCTGAAAAAGCTTAGGCGTTCTTCGCTAGATTGATCAACGAACTTATCTCCGTACTCTTCAGCAAGCTTTTTCCCGATGCCAATAATGTCTTCCCCATGGTAGCCATCCTCAGGCATTGCTGTATCTTTACCTAGGGCTTGGAAGTAGCGAGCTTCTACTGAAAGAGCTAAGTTGTTAATTTGGTTTCCAGCATCATTAATGTAGTATTCACGAGATACATCGTACCCAGCTTTTGCTAATACGTTACATAATGAATCACCTACAGCCGCTCCACGGGCATGACCTAGGTGAAGGTCGCCTGTTGGATTTGCTGAAACAAACTCAACTTGAACTTTTTCATTGTTTCCTACGTTTATTTCACCGTAGCTTTCGCCAGCTTTTAAGATATTAGGAATTAAGTCTGTAAGGTAGCTGTTATTCATGTAAAAGTTAATGAATCCTGGACCAGCAATTTCAATTTTTTCGATTGACCCTTTTTCTTTATCGAAGTTTTCAACAATCGCTTCTGCAATCGCACGTGGTGCTTTTTTCGCTACACGTGCAAGCTGCATCGCCATGTTTGTAGAATAATCTCCGTGGGCTTTTTCCTTTGGAAGTTCTAATAAAACATCTGGAATTTGTGCTTCTTCAGCTAAACCAGCTTTTAAAACGGAAGCTTTGATTTCATCTTTTAACCGTTCTTTGACTTGCTCAACGATATTCATTGTTACTCCTCCTTGTAGGTAATCATCAATTTATGTACATGCTTTTCATTTTCATCTATTTGCAAATCATATAAAATAACGAGCCTATCTTCAAGCTCTGTTTTTTCTATTGTTAGTGATTTAGTGTAGGTTTCTAATTGAAGCTTGCCAAAAGGTGTACCATAATCAGTTAGTGTTAGCTCCTCTTCGATAAAACGCTGTTTCATCGTAACCGCACCAGATCGCATCACAACAACCTCACGATCAGCAATTTTCACAGTTGTTTTGACCGATCCGAGTTCATGAGTTTCATCATAACGGAGATAAATGGTTTTTCCCTTTAAAATATACTCACCTGTTGTTGAAACTTCAATCGTTTCTTTCTCATCATCATGTTGATTCTGGATTTCCGACAACACATGGATTCTAATAGGCGTGCTTTCCGACATGTAGACACTCCCTTTCCATCATTCTCCTTTAACTTTAATAGTATAAAGAACACTTTGCAACTACGCAAGAAAGAAAAATTGCGTGCCTGTCACTTCCCGAAGTTTGTCGATTAAGGCGGAAAGTGAATGGCACGCCTGAATTTACCGTTATTTAGTGAGTTTATTTGTTGAATTTGTTCCTCTTAACCCTGTCATTGGATTTCTCCGGGGATTTGAAACACTTATCTGTGATTAGGTTCTGCTGGGGTCGGGGACATAAAATGAGCCTTGGACTGAGATGCTGTTACTGCTGCTGGGATCGGGGACATAACTTGATCTTCCGACTGAATGTTGTCTCGATACTCCCAGTATTGGGACATATCTTGGGCTTCCCACTTAATTGTTGTCTCGATACTCCCAGTATCGGGACATAGCTTGGGCTTCCCACTCTTTTGTTGTCTCGATACTCCTAGTATCGGGACATATCTTGGGCTTCCGGCTCATTTGTTGTCTTGATACTCCCAGTATCGGGACATAGCTTGGGCTTCCCACTCTTTTGCTGTCTCTATACTCACTGTATCGGGACATATCTTGGGCTTCCCACTCTTTTGTTGTCTAGATACTCCCAGTATCGGGACATAGCTTGGGCTTCCCACTCTTTTGTTGTCTAGATACTCCTAATATCGGGACATATCTTGGGCTTCCCACTCTTTTGTTGTCTAGATACTCCCAATATCGGGACATAGCTTGGGCATCCGGCTCATTTGTTGTCTCGATACTCCCAGTATCGGGACTTATCTTGGGCTTCCCACTCTTTTGTTGTCTCGATACTCCTAGTATCGGGACA